>JAGBMX010000080.1 GCA_017634675.1 Selenomonadaceae bacterium
ACTTTTTCGAAATGTTTTACAAAATTGGGGAGTTGTATTGAATTCTCCAGATAAAGTAAATGCTTTACATAAACATCTATTTTCATTTGAAGCGTACAAGAAAAGAAATGTTGTGGAGCGTTTTTTCCAAAGAATAAAAAATTTCGCAAAATTGCTACTAGATATGAAAAACTATCCGTTTGTTTTTTGGCATTTGTAATGTTATGTGCTGCCGTTGTTAATGTCATACATACAATCACATAATGAGTTTACCAACACGCCCTAGTTTTTAATGAATATACAAAAAAACAGCAAGAACTTAAATGGCTGTGTAATGTGTCGTAAAGAATGAGAAGTTTTACTATGCCAAAAAGAAAATCAGAAAAATCGCATCACAACACCGCGCCAATTAAACGAATTGAACTTCACGCGTATACGAAGATGAGCGCGACGCGTTCCGTTATATCTGCCTATGAGCTTATAAAATAGGCGATAAAATGTGGTTGAGATACAATAGCTAAAAAATAACGCCCCTATTTGCAACGACTATCGGTTACAAATATAGGCGTTTTTTTACACTACAAACCCCATAGCATTTGAAGTTTTCTTATATTGTTCCGTAATATTTACGTCAAAATCTTCGGGGAGTAGCATTAACACATCTTTCTTTTCGATTTTAGCCTTATCGAAAGTGTTCATAAGACGCGCAGACTGTTTTAAAATCGCTTGTTCCAAAAGGTTGCGGACAAAACGACCGTTTCCGAATTCGTCCTGTTTAGAGGCTTTAGCGAAGATTTCCCTGCATTTTTCTTCTACTTCAACAGAAGCGTTAAATCCTCTTTTCTTTAACATAAGCCTAAAAATCCCCAAAAGTTCATCCTCGTTATAATCGGGAAAATCAATGTGAAACGCTATACGACTTCTTAAACCCTCGTTTTTAGCCAAAAATTTTTCCATCTTTTCGGGATAACCGGCAAAAATTACAATGGTGTCGTCTCTGTGATTTTCCATTTCTTGTACTATCGTATGAATAGCCTCATCTCCAAAACATCCGTCAACGTCGTCTACGAGCGAATATGCTTCGTCAATAAACAAAATCCCGCCTTTAGCCGCGCGAAATTGTTTTTCTACGGCGGGAGCAGTCCAGCCTACATATTTTCCAACCAAATCGGCGCGTCCACATTCGACAAATTTACCGCTTTTTAGCACTCCTTCGTGACTTAAAATTTCGGCTAAAAGTCTTGCAACCGTTGTCTTTGCGCTACCGGGATTACCCGTAAAAACCATATGCAGACTGGTAGAAACTTCGTTTATTCCAAAATCAGAACGAATTTTTTTGATTTTTGCCGCAGAAAGAATTTGTTTTACAATCTCCTTCACCTTGGTTAAACCAATCATATCTTGGAGAGATTGGTATGCGTCTTTATCTCTTATGGCAAGTTTGGGCGCTTTAACGCAAACAACGTCCTTATAAGCGGTATACATTTTATTTCTAAGTCCTCCGCGATATAGACTTTCAAATGCTATATGAACGTCGGAAGGACGAAACGCCGTTTTATCTCCCAATGTTGCGACAAGCTCTTTTTCCGTATAGGAAATATCAGATTTTTCTTTTATCAAGCGTCTTAAATAGTCAAGCGCATTGGCGCGTGTTCCTACGCCCTCTTTTAATTCTATCATATAAAGGCTCTCGTCAAGCTCGCTGATAAGATTTGCGGCAAAACCCGGATGTTCCGCTATTTCAACGAAAATAAACAACGTATTGCATTGATTCTTTTTGGCAAGTTTTGCCAAATACTGCACTACTTCTTCATAACAAGAAGCGTAATTTTTATGATGTTTGTTCGAGCCGCGAAGTTCTATTATGATTGTGCTTCCGGCAGATTTGCGGAACACATTTTCAAGATCATATTCGTCATAACAACTTTCGCTAATATCGTAAATGCGACTTATGCAACGGCTTAAAAGCCGCCCGTTGCTGTATAACATATGACAGAGAAATTTTGCCATTTGCGCGGCAGTTTCAGCATTGTTTACCAAAAGTTTATAATGAACGGGATGCCCCAAGAATTTTTTCGGATTTTTCTTGTCGTAAATACGCTTTATTTCATCAATAAAGGATTCGTGAAGCATCATACGCTTTGCTTCAGCTACGGCTTGCTTCTCCGTCAAAGCCTTTTCGGGCAACAGAGTTTCGTCAATGTTAAATTCTCTGTTTGTATAGTAATCAAGCGAAAAATCGTTATAATCCGCGCCGAAAAGTCTGTCCAAACGGCAACGATAAGTTATATAATTGGTGTTGTCCGCCACTTCAAGTATTTTTTTAGCTTGCGCGGGGACAATTTCCTTTAAGGAATTTATTTTTATCTCCGAAAACTGGCAAGATTTTACTATTTTTTCCTTCACCAAATTTTCAATATCAAGTGAAGTTATCTTATCAAAAGAGAGGGAAATAATCAAAAGATTGAGATATTCGGGACGAACGCGATAAATAATGGCGGCAATCTTATCCTCGTCGCTGTCTTCGTTAAGGCGGTCGTTTATATCTTGAAATATATCGTCGCCCCATTCCTTCTTGGATTTTTCTTTCATCTGTTTTTGGATAACGCTTCTGGCGCGAAAGCGATAGTCCACTTTACATTCATAAAAGAGCATATCTCACACCTCCGTGTTTAATACTTTTTTATCTCCCTATCTTTTATATTAACATAAGCGATGTACATTTCTTTGCGCATTGGCATAATATTTTTAAATCAATATTTCAATTTTTCATTGGATTGTAGACTAAAAAATGCGCTCCTACTGAGCAATAGCACGATAGAAACGCATTTCCTAAGATTTTCATTTTTCTCGTTATAATTCAACCTCATCTTCAAAATTTATCATAGGTATATCTATGAATTGGCAATTTTCATCACAAATTTCCTCCATTCTAACCTTCTCCCTCTAAAAAAGCATAGCTCTCGTAATATTCTAAAAAGGCTTCTTCATCAATATCTTCAATCTCTATAGGCATTTCATTCATAGCCTTCATGGCTTCAATCACTTGCCTCTTGTCTTCTTTTGTAAAAGAGTCACAGAATTCTTTATCGTCCTTATACATTGCAAATCCCCCTATTAGAAGCACCGCCATCAGATATAGCGTTTTAGGTACGGCTCATTAGACTTTCCAAAACATTCGATAATTTCTTTTACAGTTACCTTTTTTACATTAAATTTAATACCCTTATTTTCAAATAAATTTTTTATTTTCCCTAAACTGTTATGAAATTCTTCAAACTCATCGTTTGTTTTTGTATAAATATCTTTATATTTTTTATACTGATCTTCAGATTTTCTGCAAAAAAATTCTTCATTTTCAATAGTCCACATACCGCAGATAAGAGTTATTTTTTTTACTTCTTTGAAATCTCCGTTTATTACGGAATTATAAATACCCCAAATGTGTAAAATTATCTGTACTACATCAAAATAATTTGTTTTGTGCAACGATACAAACTTTTTAGTCCAATCAGATAATTCTAACAAATGTGTTGCTTTAGGTCTTAAATATGCTTCAGGAAGTTTTTTAGTGTTGCCTATAAGCCACTCAGTCATTTTCATCTCAAAAAATACTATTTCTTTTTCTTCGCCAATTTCAGAAGTCAGGCACGCATCTATATTTGCTTTAGCCGAGTTTACCCCGGTTGGCAGTTTTCTCTCATAGTCGATTTTGTATTTTCCTGCAGGTAATCCTATCGGATTATTATTGCCAATTTCAATGGTATCATCACCAAAAATATTGAATGTCATAGCGGACGATGAATGAATTGCTTGCATTTTAGGCGGCAAATATTTTCCATTGCGTTTTGTCCATTTAAATTCACTACCTGCTCCTTTAGCGTATTCATTCTTTGCGGTGCTAGACATATTGCAAATTAAATTACGCTTCAAATCCTTAAAATAATACGGATAATTCTCAATCCATACATCTTTGTCAACATCATTTTGTTGTATCCATTTCTTTTTCAAGGATTCTAACAAGATTTTTTTGTTAATTTTCGTTGCCATCACACATTCTCCTTTTCCACAATAAACCCACTCCAGTTATCCGCATACTGTAAAAGAAGCGTAAGTTTTTCCTCTCTTGCCGCTACGCTGCGATTATCCTCCACATACTGCCCGTCATGATAAACAATAGCTTGAACTTCCTCTTCCGTTAAGGGAAATCGACTCGCCACAAGGTAAAGTCCGCGAATAGGGACGCTTAAATACAGTAAATCCTTATTGAAACGATACGGCGTACTCGCTCCATAACCGTATGCTTTTTGTTTCGACGTAGGCTCGTTTTTTAAATATTGCGGCTTATTCGGCATTCCCGCTTTACCCAAATCATGAAGCAATCCTACAATAACACAGCTTTCATCGCTTATGTCGGGCGCAAGTACGGCTCTGATTTTTAAAAGATTTTCCGCTACATTTACGCTATGCTCTAAAAGTCCATGCTCGCGGCAAAGATGAAATTTTGTTGACGCAGGAGCCGTTAAATATGCGGTTTCTCCTTCTATGTACGCCATTAGTTCGGCAAATTCATTTTTGCGCGCGACAACTTTATCTTTTAACGCTTGATAGCGTTCTTGTACGTTCATAGGCAATTCTCCTTTGCGCTTGAATAAAATGTAAATCATGATATTTGATTTTCTTCCTTAAGTCATTCAGCATATTTCCTAGCCATATCCGCTATCGCCGTTTTTACGGTTTCTCGTAGACTTTTCGGCTCTTTGATTTCAATATGCCCTCCGTATTGCAACGCCCAATACTTCATAGCTCGTTCGTTGCATTTGAGCGTTACCAAAATCTTATCATTATCTTCTTTCTCTATACGAAAATCCCTTCCGAACCAGTCCACAAGTTCGTCAATTATATCTTTATCGGCGATAAATTTTACCATCACGCTTTCGCCGCTATACATATAGATATGCTCCGCCATGTGTTTCGGCAAGCTCCAGCCTTTGGAAAATTCTTTGATTTCCTTTTTTGGCTTAACCGACTCCGAAAGCATTGTGACAAAAGTCATTCTGTCAATGCGGTAATGTGATAAATCATCGTATTTGTCATAGTTGCCGATAAGATAATATCGTCCGTTATTGGCTACCATTTGATAGGGATTTACGATATACGGCTCATCTCGTTTCGGGTGCAGTTTAAAGTCCGCGCCGTAACGATTGTAAGTAAAGCTGACTTTTCGTTTTTTCTCTATTGCATCATTTAATGTGTCGAGAGCCAACATTACTTGCTTATTGTCCGAGTGAAACAATTCCGGCAAATTCGACACATGAGACACATTAGCGTGAAAATAGCGATTTCCAAAACTTTTCAATTTGTCAATAAGTCTTTTCGCTTGCGTCCCCGATAAGTTTTTAGAAAACAGAACGCTGTCGATAAGCATACGAAGCTCCGCATTTTCAAACTCACGCTCCGCTAAGTAACACCCTCGTCCCGTGTAAATATCGTAGCCCATATCTTTTAAAGAACGAATATTGTTACGGACGGAGCGGCGGTCGCAATCTGCGTCATAATTTCGTTTCAATAATTCTATAATTTCCTGCTGGGTTATTGGATGCTCTGCGTCCGTGTACTCTTTTAGAATCTCCAAAATAAGCATATTGAGCATTTTCTTATTATTGCCGGCATACACGCCAATTCACTTCCTTTGTTGGCTGTAAGTTTTAGTAATATTCATATTTTCTAAAATCATTATAGCACAAGTAATGGGTAAAAAAAGTCCCGTAATATGCGCTGTGAAAAAATTTTATTAACCAATATATTTTAAAGTTTATTTTCAACAAAAAATAGCCGTTACAAAACTAAATTTAGTTTTGTAACGGCTATTGCTTTTACGCCGACGCGGTAGCAAGACCTACGGTATCGGGCAAATCGTCTTCAAGTTCGTGATTTGTTATGGCGCAGACCGTCGAATCCGACCATACGTTTTCAGCGGTTTCCACCATATCTATAATGCTGTAAATCGGAAGTATTATTCCCATTAAGCCAAGCGGCGCG
>JAGBMX010000081.1 GCA_017634675.1 Selenomonadaceae bacterium
GCACCTCCCCTTTCAGGGGAGGCTCTCTGATTTCTCATTTTGTGGATATATAATAGAAAAGTCACCTTCACGTTGCCTCCCCTGAAAGGGGAGGGGGACCGCGAAGCGGTGGAGAGGTCGACCATGAACGGCACTAATTCACCTTTCGTACCACTATGTTGTATTACCCGTGAATAGTAACTAATTTACTTTGCATTCACAATTCTTCTAAAAATGTTTCTTGCAAATCGTGTTTTCTTGTGATATTATAGCAAAAGTAAATAGAAGTTTTTTAAAGAGTGGGCAGAGGCTCACTCTTTCATTTTGTAGCAAAGAGGTGCGCGTATGGCGGCAAAAGGTATCGAATCTAGTGTTGAAGCTGCGGCGGAAAAAATCTTGGATGATTTAAATATAGAGCTTGTGGATGTGGAATACGTAAAAGAACGGGATTGGTACCTTAGAATTTATATTGACAAAGAAGGCGGAATAAACCATGAAGATTGTAAAATCGTAAGCGAACAAATAGAAAAAATTTTGGACGATAAGGATTTAATAAAAAACCCTTATATACTTGAAGTTTCTTCTCCCGGAATTGACAGACAGTTGAAAAAAGCCAAAGACTTTATTAGAGAGATGGGCAAGACTGTTGACGTTTCGTTGTATGCGCCGATTGACGGGACAAAAGAACTTACGGGAGAGCTTTCGTATTACGACGAAAAAGAAGTCGGGATTGACGAAAAACGAATACCTATGGATAAAATAGCAAGCGTAAGGCTGCATATAGAGTATTAGGAGGATGTGGATGAAGAAGAAAGCAAATAAAGAGCCGAGTTTTTTGGAGGCTCTTACAGGATTGGGGGAAGAAAGGGGAATAGCTCCAGATATTCTCTTTGATGCGATTGAAATGGCGCTCATTTCGGCGTACAAGAAGAATTTTAATTCATCTCCAAACGTTAGGGTACTCCTTGACAGAAAAACCGGCGCTTATCATGTGTATGCCATAAAAACCGTGGTGGAAGAAGTTGACGATCCCATTACGGAAATATCCTTACAAGCTGCCAGAGTCATTAATGCCGATTACGATTTAGACGACGTAGTGGAAATAGAAGTAACTCCGGCAAACTTTGGCAGAATAGCGGCGCAAACGGCAAAACAAGTTGTAATGCAAAGGGTTCGAGAGGCGGAGCGAGAGAATGTGTACGAAGCTTACACCAATCGAGAAGGAGATATCGTAACGGGACTTATCCAACGTATTGAAGGCAAAAACGTTTTTATGGAGATAGGCAACACCGAAGCGATATTGGCGCAGAGCGAACAAATCCCGACGGAAGAATATACGAGCGGAAAGCGGATGAAGGTCTACATAATAGAAGTAAAACGCGCAAATAAAGGACCGCAGATAGCGGTTTCAAGGACTCATCCGGGACTTTTGAAAAAACTTTTCGAGCTTGAGGTACCTGAAATAGAAGAGGGTATAGTAGAGATAAAGTCCGTAGCCAGAGAGCCTGGTATGCGTTCAAAAATTGCGGTTTTCTCCGAGCAGGAGGAAATAGACGCAGTAGGTTCTTGCGTAGGGCAAAAAGGGTTACGGGTTCAGGCGGTTGTCGATGAACTAGGTACTGAAAAAATAGATATAGTAAAGTGGAACAAAGATTCGGCAACATATATAGCAAACGCTTTAAGTCCCGCTAAAGTGGTTTCAGTTGCTGTAAACGAAGAAGAAAAGGTATCAAGAGTCGTTGTGCCCGATTATCAGTTGTCCCTTGCCATCGGCAAAGAAGGGCAAAACGCCAGACTTGCCGCAAAGCTTACCGGGTGGAAGATAGATATAAAATGCGAGTCGGAAGCTAAAAACGAAATCCTTGACGAAGGCATGGACGAATACATGGTGACAAGCGAGGATTCCTTTACGGCTGAAGGCGAGTGATGTTTTGAACAAGGACAGACTTTTAAACACTCTTAGCATGGCGGCAAGGGCAAGACGCATTACAAGCGGGGTTACTCTTGCAACGGAGGCGATAAAAAAGGGTGAGGCAAAACTAATCCTTTTAGCCTCTGACGCAGAAGATGAAACAAAAAAAGATATTTATGATTTAAGCCAAAAATATTCCCTTGAGGTTTGCGAGGTTTTTAATAAAGAGACCTTAGGCGGCATTATAGGAAAAGCCCAAAGAGCTGTTGTTGCCATACTTGACGCGGGGTTTTCCGAAGCGATCAAAAGGGCTTTATAACAAGACTAGATGTCCCCCACCTTTTAGGTGAGGGTCTAAACGTGAGAAATGCGGAGTCTAAATCTCCCGCCTCTCGGACGTCTTGTTGAAATGCTGACGTATGTAGTTTTTTCTTCTGGCGAAGAAAAAACTTGAATTAGTGCATTTTAATTCGGAGGTGGATCTATGTCGAGAGTTTACGAACTTGCAAAAAAATTTAACATAGACAGCAAACGAGCGCTTGATATTTTAAAAAAGCGCGGGTTTAAGGTTTCCAATAATTTTTCAAGCGTAGGAGACGCGGAATACGAGGCGTTGAAAGAATCTCTCCGTAAGGCGCAATCCAAAACGGAAACAAAGAAAGAAACTGCTAAATCCGATAAACCGAAGGAACCCGTAAAACAGGAACCTTCTAAGAAAATTGCGGAAGAGTCTCCTCGTTTGGAAAAGAAAAATCCGCCGGAAAAGAGCGTTAAGTCCGATAAATTCGATAAAAGAGACAGGGATAGAGACAGAAACGATAAAACCGAAAAGGTTGAGAAACAGGAAAGACGCGATAAAGGCGACTTAAACAACAGAGGCGACAAAGGAGACAGAGGCAATCGCAATAATGCGGTCGGCGCAAAGCCTAAGGATAATTTTGCGTCGAGCAGGCGCGATAAATTCGGTGATCGAAGCGAAAGAAACGATCGAGGCTCTAAAAACGACGGCGGCGATAGAGAGGGCAGAAAGAAGGACGGCGGTAGGGAAAATCGAGATAATTCCCTAAGAGGCGGCAACAACCGCTCCGATCGCAACAAGAACAACAGAGATAGGAAACGCAGCGACGATCGCATGAACGAGCGGGGCGAAGAAAGAGCGCGCTTCGGAGGTCGTAAGGACAGGCGCAACAAGAAGAATGCTCAGCAGCCGCAAAAAGTTGAAATCGCTCGTCCAAAACACATAAAAATCGGCGAAACCATAGCCGTTAAGGAACTTGCCAGTAAAATGAGTTGCACTGCGGCAGAAGTCGTTAAGAAACTCTTTCTTATGGGGGTTATAGTAAACATTAACCAGAGCATTGATTTTACCACGGCGGCGCTTGTGGCGGATTCTTTCGGAGTAACTGCGGAAGAATTGCCGCCTGAAGTAGATCCTACGGAAATCCCCGAAATTGAGGACGATCCTAAGATGCTTAAACTTCGTCCTCCTGTTGTTACGGTTATGGGTCACGTTGACCACGGCAAGACTTCGCTTTTGGACGTTATTCGCAAAACTTCCGTTTCGGCTCACGAAGCCGGCGGCATTACCCAGCATATCGGCGCATATCAGGTTATGTCCAAGGATAAGAAGATAGTTTTCCTTGACACTCCGGGTCACGAAGCCTTTACAGCGATGAGAGCCAGAGGAGCGCAGGTCACGGATATAGCGATTTTAGTCGTGGCGGCGGACGACGGCGTTATGCCGCAAACCATAGAAGCCATTCATCACGCTAAAAGCGCAAATGTTCCCATTATCGTTGCCATAAATAAAATTGACAAGCCCGGCGCAAATCCCGAAAGAGTTAAACAGGAACTCATGGAAAAAGGTCTTGTCCCCGAAGAATACGGCGGGGATACGATTATGGTGCCTGTTTCCGCAAAACAGAAAATCGGTATCTCGGAGCTTTTGGAAATGGTGCTTCTCGTTGCCGAAGTGCAGGAATTAAAAGCCAATCCTAACAGAGAGGCCAGAGGCGTTATCATTGAAGCGGAACTAGACAAGGGCAGGGGACCCGTTGCAACCGTTCTCGTCCAAAACGGAACTCTACGCATCGGCGATTCCATAATTGCCGGTACGGTTTACGGTAAAGTCCGCGCCATGGTAAACGACAGGGGCGACAATGTGAAAAAAGCGGGACCTTCGGTTCCCGTCGAGGTTTTGGGTTTTAACGACGTGCCGGCCGCCGGCGATTTGCTTGCGGTATTGGAGGAAAAGCAGGTTCGTTCCATAGCGGAAGCTCGTCTTGAACGTCAGCGCACCAAGCTTATGAAAGCTAAAAAGGTTTCTTTGGATAATCTCTTCCAGCAGATTCAAGAGGGCAGCATAAAGGATTTGAACATTGTCATTAAGGCGGACGTTCAAGGTTCCGTCGAGGCGCTAACTGGTTCTTTGCTTTCTCTTAACAAAAACGATGAGGTCAGGGTAAACATCGTTCATTCCGGCGTGGGCGCGGTAAGCGAGTCAGACGTCATGTTGGCTTCCGCTTCAAACGCGTTAATTATCGCTTTTAACGTACGCCCGGACGCTAACGCCAGACGCAAAGCGGATACGGAAAACATTGACATCCGTACTTATCGAGTAATTTACGATGCTTTAAACGATGTAAAGGACGCTATGAGCGGTATGCTTGCGCCTAAATATAAGGAAGTAATTCAAGGTCACGTTGAAATCCGTCAGGTTATGAAGTTCTCGAAGGCGCTTGTTGCGGGTTCGTACGTATTGGACGGTAAGATATATAACGATTCCAAGATAAGGATTATCCGCGACAATATCGAGATTTTCGACGGCGAGATTGATTCTTTGCGCCGCTTTAAAGACGAAGTCAAAGAAGTAGCGGCGGGTTATGAATGTGGCATTTCCATCATCGACTTTAGGGATTTTAAAGAAGGAGATATTATAGAGCCTTACAAAATGGAGGAAGTTGAAGTTTCAATCCAAGACGCCAACAGAGAAGCGGCAAAGCGCAGAGAAGAAGCCGCTGTAGATAGTGATACCGCAGCCAAAGGAGAAGTGGAATGAGCGAACTTCGAGTGGCTAAGGCAAGCGAACTGATAAAGCAGGAAATTAGCCAAATGCTCCTCTATGAGGTGAAAGACCCCAGAATCGGTTTCGTCACCATTACGGACGTCACTATGACGAAGGATTTAAGGGAAGCTACGGTTTATGTCAGCATTATGGGCAAGGATAAGGAAATTGAAGACACTTGGGAGGGCATACAAAGCGCGTTGCCATATCTTCGCAGAGAAATCGGGAAACGGGTGCGGTTGCGCTTTACCCCTTCGATTTCATTCGCCCTTGATAAATCCATTGATTACAGCGAACACATACAAAAACTTCTGTTAAAGGTGGAAAGGGGCGAAACAAATGATTGAGCTTAAAGAGGCGGCTAAAATTTTAAAGGCGGCGAAAAAAATCGCCATTACCGCTCATACCAATCCGGATGGAGACGCTATAGGCTCGACGCTTGCCATGATGCATGCTCTAAAAAAGGCGGGAAAAGAAGCTTTTGTCTTAATCGACGACGAACTTCCCCGCCATCTTTCCTGCCTTCCGGGATTTAACGAGATAATTCGCCCCAACGAAACAGATAAGATAACGGCTGATATTTTGCTGGTATTAGATACCGCAACGGATAGAATCGGCTGTGTTGAGAAAATCGTTTCCGCAAAAATCCTAAACATTGATCATCACGTTACCAACAAGGGAGAACACGAAGCCACATACGTTGACGCGACTGCCGCGGCAACGGCGGAGATTGTATTCGACCTTTTGAAACTCATGGAAGTCCCGCTGGATATTGACATAGCGAATTGCCTTTATTTAGGTATGGCAACCGATACGGGATTTTTCAAATACGCCAACACCAAATCCCGCACGTTGAAAGCTGCGGCGGATTGCTTGGAGGCGGGAGTTAGGCCGAACGAAATATCAGAGTTTACAGAGCAAAAGTCTTTTGAAACGGTGCATACCATGGTTCTCGCCTTAAACACAATCGAACTTTTCGCAAATGGCAGGGCGGCGGGAATTTTTCTCGATGAGGAACTTACCAATAAAGCCGAAACTACGGAAGGTTTTATCGATCAGATACGGATTATTGAAGGCGTTGATATCGCTGTTCTTTTAAAGTGCAAGAAGGCGGGAGAATGTCGGGTAAGTATGCGCTCTAAAGGGAAAGACGTTGCGAAAATAGCCGAATCATTCGGCGGCGGCGGCCATGTTCGAGCTGCTGGGGCTACTCTCAAATTGCCTTTTGACGAAGCGAAAAGAACCGTTATTGATGCGATAACAAAGGCGCTTGAAGATTGATATGAACGGATTTTTAAATGCGCTAAAGCCGCCGGGAATGTCCTCGCATGACATGGTAAACGCTGTCAGACGGATTTTAAATATAAAAAAGGCAGGTCATGCCGGCACACTTGATCCTGCGGCGGCTGGAGTGTTGCCTATAGCTGTCGGAAGAGCGACGAGGCTTTTAGAATATTTATCCTTATCCAATAAAAGTTATCGGGGAGAAATTTTACTGGGCAAGTCCACTGTAAGCGGGGATTTGTTGGGTGAAATTACGGAAATTTGCGAGGTTCAATTTCCCCCGACTGAAAAGATTTTAGATACCATAAATTCGTTTAAAGGAAAAATATTGCAACGACCGCCTATAGTGTCCGCTATTCAAATCAATGGTAAAAGGGCCTATGACTTAGCTAGAAAAGGACAGGATTTTGAAATGCCGCTTCGGGAAGTGGAGATTTTTTCCATTGAACTGTTAAAAACCTATCCTGAAAAGAACAGCTTTTTAATAGACGCAGAGGTTTCAAAGGGCGCGTATATCCGATCGCTTGCCGTTGATATCGGTGAAAAATTAAACGTCCCTGCCCTTTTGAAATTCTTATTGAGAACAAGGGTGGGGGATTTTTTCATAGAAAACGCCTATAGCTTGGAAGAACTGGAAACATTGGGAGAAACGGTCATATTAAAACCGGATTCCTATTTATCGCATATCCCAAGTTACGAACTTCCGGAAAATAGGCGAAAGGCTTTTTTGAACGGGCTTTCAACCGGTGAAAGAAGACCTCAACCTAATCTTTTAACCGTATTTTGCAACAATGAATTTTTGGGAGTGGCGCGTTACAAAAATGGCGAAGTCGCCCCCGTTAAGGTATACGCAACATGAAGATTTTTTCCAAAATTACGAATTTACGAGACGAATATCCTAAAATTGCTCTGGCGCTTGGTATGTTTGACGGAATGCACTTAGGACATCAGAGCATAGTAAATCGGGCAATCGAACTTTCAAAGGAAATCGGCGGTTATAGCGCAGCCCTTACCTTTCAAAATCATCCTCTTTCGGTAATAGCGAAAGAGCGTATGCCCCTCGCGATAGGAAACAGCGAACTTCGCGCCGAGATTTTAAAAGATATGGGAGTTGATGTATTAATCGATATTCCATTTACAAAATCTTTTTCTAGGCTTTCTCCGAAGGTTTTTTTGCTTTTGTTAAAAGAAAACCTTGCTCCTCATTATGTTGTGGTGGGAAAAAACTATACATTCGGCGAAGGAGGAAAAGGCACGGGGAAAATGCTTCTTAGAGAAGGCGAACACTTCGGATTTAAAGCGGAAGTATGCCCTACCGTATTAGATGCGGGCAAACCCATAAGCAGCACCCGCATCAGAGCTTTAATAAAAGAAGGAGCAATTCACGAAGTTACGGAATTTTTGGGTCGTCCATTTTCCTTTGTGGGCAGAGTTGTACACGGCGAAAGACGCGGGAGAGAACTGGGGTTTCCTACGGCTAATCTGAAAATTGAGGAATACCGGGCAATGTTTCCAAACGGAGTATATGCGGCAAAGGTAAGGTACAACGGTAAAACATACAACGGTCTTGTAAATGTTGGGGATAATCCCACATTTGGCGGAGAAAAACGCCGTCTTGAGGTGCATATAGAAGATTTTTCAAAAAATATCTACAATGAATTAATCGAAGTTATTTTCCTTGAAAAGCTTAGAGATGAGAAGAAATTTGACAGCGTAAACGATTTAATAGCGGCGATAAAGCAAGATAGAGATACGGCTAGAAAATATTTGGATTCGTAAAGACGGAGGTTGATTATGGGTAAGATAATAGTGAGTATGAATGGCGGGCTTGGAAATCAAATGTATGAATACGCATGTTATTTGAACTTAAAAGAAAAATTCGGAGAGGAAAACGTGGGGATAAGCACGTCTTGGTTTATCGCAAACCACGCTCATTACGGCTATGAATTGGAGAAAGTTTTCGGTATAAAATTAGAGGAATTGGATATAAAAAACGCCGTTCAAATTCCAAAAGGAGACGCTTTCTACAGAGGAGAATATCAAAACTTACCCGAAGATAAAGATTTTCTGTTGACGGGAAGTTTCTGCTCTACGCAGATGCTCTCGAATGTCGAACAGAAACTTCGTGAAGATTTTAATTTTTCAAAAGAATTAGACGATGAATTTAAAGAGACGATAGAAAAAATTACTCGGAATAATTCCGTTTCTGTGCATTTAAGATGCGGAGATTTTAGATTTTGCGGATTTGACAATACGCCTATAACTTTTTATGAAGATGCGATTGCTGAGATAAAAAACAAAGTGGAAGATCCATACTTTTTTATATTTTCGGACGATATCCATTTTGCAAAGGAAAAATTTGCAAATTTGGAGAATAAATTTTTTGTTGAATCCAATCGCGGAGAAAACAGTTACAAAGATTTATTTTTAATGAGCAAATGCAAACACTTCATAACGGCTACAAATTCGACTTTCAGTTCTTGGGGTGCATGGCTTTCGACAAATAAAGATAAAATCGTATTGACGTTTAGTTGCTACGCCGGCGGGAAAGAATGGGGCGAGGATTTTTCTCGTAAAGTTGACTTAGTCGATAAACATACCGGGGGGGGTATGTCACAATCTGTTATGCTCTTTACGAAAAATTCGGTTATGCGGCGAAATATGTTGCGGCTTCAATGCGCTCCGTTGCGGACAATGCGAGCGGGAAGATAAAATTTTTGATTTTGCACGGCGGACATTTGACTAACCGAGAAAAAGGCAAATTCTATAAACTAGCAAACGATCTAAATTCCGATATAAATTTGGTGGAAATAACTTTTGGAAAAAATTTTAGCGAAGGTAAAGATCGTTTGAGTTTTCCTAAAATAATTTTGCCGCACTTTGTAAACAACAAATTATACAACGAGGACGAATTAACCGTTTTTATGATGAGTCCGCATATTTTTAACAATGATATTTTTGCGATGTTAAAAGAAAATAATTTAGTGGACAAAAAAGGAGTTTTACCCTGTTTTGAAAGAAAAAATTCGGTAGATTTTGGAGAAAATACGGATATTGCTTTTTTGAATTATCTATCAAAGACTCCGTTCTTTGACGGAGATATGCTAATCAGAATCATAAGAAATTTTTTATCGCATAACGATGAAAAAATTCACTTGGTTCGAGCTCTTTATAACGTAATGTTAAGAGTAAAACATAAAATTTTTTTCTCAACCGAAGAGCGATATACGAATTATATAAATGAACATCTGTATAACAAGGAAACCGATAAAATTATCCATATTGATAAAGGTTCGGTAAACTTAGAAGAACTTTTAAAAGTTATGGAGAAAGGTACGCTTTTGATTTTATTTACAAAAGCGTATTATCAGTTTCAACAAATGCTTGAAAGACTTGGTAAAGTCGAAGGCGTGGACTATGTGGACGGCAGAGTTATCTTAACCGACAGCGAGGGCGGTTTTTTGGGCGCAAATTTAAATTTGCTTTTCAGAGACGTATAAGCCATAACTTTACATGGCCGTTCTAAAAATTGTTGTAATTATTCACGGGTAAACTTTGCTCTCCTATAAAAAGTATGCGCCCGAGGCAACGTTGCCACCTCTCCGCCCTTCGGGCACCTCCCCTTTCAGGGGAGGCTCTCTTGTTTTGCTGTAGTGCCTTCCCTGAAAGGGGAGGGGGAC
>JAGBMX010000082.1 GCA_017634675.1 Selenomonadaceae bacterium
TTCGCGGTCCCCCTCCCCTTTCAGGGGAGGCAACGTGAAGGTGACTTTTCTATTATATATCCACAAAATGAGAAATCAGAGAGCCTCCCCTGAAAGGGGAGGTGCCCGAAGGGCAGAGGGGTTGACCATGAAGAGCAATATTTTTCTTTTTTTACCCGTGAATAGTAACAATGGAAGGAAAAGACAGAAAAATGTGGAATAGATTTATATTAGGAGGGATTTTTATGAGGTAAGATAACACTCTGTTAAAGATAGCCCATGCGCTTACGCCGCAAAACACGGCATTAAAAACTGCGCGAAAATTAAGGCTTCAAGCGCAATATGGCGATACGAAGTACAAATATCGTCGAATGTAATGAATTACAAACCATGCGAAAGACATCGGAACGCATCATTACGCACTAAAGCAAGGATATACGCAATACAGTATATATCATCGGTTACTTTAGAAGGGAGAAATTTGGCATGAATTTGAAAGAGGCATTTCAGGCGCAAAACAAAATTAATGAACTTACGGCTTATATCGCCCGTTATCTTTCGGACTCGGACAATGTGATGACCGTAACGGAGAAACATCTTCGCAGCAAGGCTCTGGCGGGACAGCAAGATGACACCGTGGATGTCAGCCGCAAGTCCGAGGACGGCTTCGATGTAGGAAAACTTCTTACTATATGGCAGGATTTGATGGCAGAACGCGATGCCTTGGGGCTTGCCATAGCGAAAGCAAAGGCAAGTATGAATTTCAGCCTTGATGCAGAAGTGGACGGTAACAAAAGTCGCCGCGCTTTCCTTTCCACACTTCAGCAACTTGCCGGACGCAAAAGCTCCCATGAACTCCAAAAAGGCGAAGGACGCGGCTATGTGTTCAACAATGACGGCAACCAAACCTCCTACTGTTACGACATTGACCGCATCGAAACCATCGACTATGACAGAAATAAGGTACGCTCCTTGATGAAAGAAATTCACAAAAAGGCTGATGATGTTTCCATCAAAATTGACGAAGCGCTTTTATCCACTAAAGTCGAATATTCGCCTAAATTCGATTTGGCGGGAGAAGACCGTTTTATAATCGAGGAATTGATGGAAAACCAATGACTCCTCGGCGGCGTTCGCCGCTTGAGCAGGAACAGACAGCAGGGAGACTTCGGTTCAGTTGCAGATGAACTGTGAAGCTGCAAAAAACGGTCATGTTGGCGCAAAATGATTATAAAGAGGATAAGGCAAGCAGAGCCTTGGGCGTTAACGTCAAAATCTGTCCTCAATCGCATCATAAAGACGAGAGACCGTCATACGACCTGCGCCATAACGAAAATCCGATAGACAACCATAACAGAATTACGTTTCCCTACAATGCAAGAATAACCTCCTTTTTTGAGGTATTTCTTTCAATCTTTTTAGGCTGAAGCAATCCGCTACGGCAGAATGTGGAGGCAATTGAAGAAACTTTGGTGTCTGTTTCTGCTCAAACGGCGAAGGAAATGTTAGGAGAAATTGAGGTGGAGCATACGTATGAAGTGAGATATGCGGGATATTCCAAGTTATGCCGCGCTTGATACATAGTTCGACGATAAGGGCGCAACGGCTACTTCACATAATGCACACGAGCTTCATCATAGCGATTTTGCTGCGGATTTTTCTGTATTGGGTAACCAAAAGGAATGATTGTGAACGCAGAAAGATTTTTCGGCAAAGATATCGCCTCTGCCGCCTTTTCCATGCGTTCGGTAAACGGCGCAATTCCCAGCATTACCCCGCCCAAGCCTTGCTCTTCAATTTCGAGCAATATGTTTTCAGTAGCAAGGGATAAATCAACATCTACCAGCTCCGGCACTATAATACCGTCTTTACGTCCGCAAACCACGATAGCGACGGGAGCCGTTGCCGTCATTTTAGCGTAAGGACTAACCTCGGACAATTTCCGGAGCACACTCTTGTCCGTCACTACATAAAATTCCCACGGCTGTTGATTGACAGCCGATGGCGCAGCCATAGCAGCTTTCAGTATCTTTTCGATTTTTTCGGCTTCAACAGGGCGCTCCTCGTATGAGCGCACACTCGTCCTGGTAAAAATTGCGTTCATTATTATCGTCCTCCTAATTCTGTTTCTCACAATCTCAAACCTTGTTTATTTCGGTTCTCGTCCTTCTTTGAAGATAATCGCCATGTGATGCGTTAAACTCCAATCATCGTTTACTCGTTTAAATAAATGACGGTCACTATGACATACGATTTATCAAGGTTTATCATCAATTACTCTGCATATCATCCCTTACCAATTTTCAAAGCGTTCTTTCCGATTTAAATTCGCTATTTTCCGCATTTCTTCCGCCGTCAATTCAAAATCAAAAATATCGGCGTTTTCCGCAATATGCGCCGGGTTTGACGAACCGGGAATAACGATGTATCCGGCTTGCGCTTGCCAACGGAGAACAATTTGAGCAGGAGTCTTGGCGTGATGTTTAGCGATTTCGCCAATCGTCTTATTCCCAAATATTTTTTCCGTGTTGCCTCTGCCGCCGAAGGGATACCAAGCCTCTACCACGGTATTGTATTTTTTGAGATAGTCCTGTAAATCGGTATTTTGATAATAGGGATGGTTTTCGTTTTGCACCACTGCGGGAGTAATTTCGGCTATACGATTGATTCGCTCGAAGTCTTGCGGCGTGTAGTAATTTGAGATACCAATGGAGCGGATTTTTCCTTCGCGGGCTTTGCGTTCCAACGCCTTATAAACTTCTTCGTCATTCGCTCCGGGCTGATGTATCAACATGAGGTCGATATATCCTAGATTAAGCGATGCAAGAGAATCATCAATAGCTTTGTCTGCCCTGTCATAATCGCCGGGCATAATTTTACTGGTGACAAAGATATCTTCACGCTCCTCGTCAAATCAAAATTCCGTTGCAATAGTCGATATCACGCTGAATAATCTGCGCCGTAAAACCGATAATTCCTGCTTTCTAGGTGTCATTTGTCGGTGAACGACTTTTTCATCGCCGCTCCCGGTTTAAACGCTTCGGAAACGGCATCTCCCACTTCAAGGTATCTGAATTGCTCCTCGTCGTAAATGAGAGGTTTTAATTTTTCAAGCACCACTCTATCTTGCTCGTTCAGTATTGTTTTAAAAATCTATTTTTTACCCGTTCGCCTTGATAATATCCGCCAGTGTTATATGTTCGTTGCGGAAACATACAGACAGTTGCCGCTTGCGGTAAAATAACAAATTGTCACGAACGCATCACATTCCTTCTTAAAAATACGATTTCTACACAGCTATCTAATCTTGTTACATTCTCTACTTGTAACCATTACTCCTGCTAAACTAAATAAAAAATCGACGCAAATCCAAACCACTGCGCCGTCTAGCTGCGCCCGTCATACTCTGCTTTCCGTACGTCACTTTGCTTTATCTTTCATTACATGATGGGTATATTGATACGCATTGATATATATATATATAGAAATATTTTCCGACCCTTGCGATAAAAATTTTCAGTCTTGTCCTTTGCACGGAAAAGTAAACTGAAAAAACCATATATTAACGCTCCCAATTTTAAAAAATTTAAAATGCCTTAATTCAAGTTTTTTCTTCGCCAGAAGAAAAAACTACATACGTCAGCATTTCAACAAGACGTCCGAGAGGCGGGAGATTTAAACTCCCGCCTTTCTTCCGATATAGACTCCCATCTAAGAGGTGGGGGACATCTAGTCTTGTTATAAAAA
>JAGBMX010000083.1 GCA_017634675.1 Selenomonadaceae bacterium
ACATGGCGTTGAGCCTCCTTTGGAAGATGGTTTGGACACCTTCTATTGTACCAAAGTTTGAGGCTTTTCGCCTTTTTTATCGGCAAAAATTCGCTATTTCTAAGGCTTGTGCTTTATTGTTGATGTGGGAAGTTTGAGTAAAAACCTTTATGGGATCATCTGTAGAAAATGGACTGAAAATCGGGGTGTATGACTTATTCCGAAGTGGTAGTCGATTATCCTTTCCCGCCGATTTTTTTGCGGATGAAAAAAATATTGTGGAGTTGCTCTCCCAAGGTCATGTTGTTTCCGATTATATGCGTTTGGTGTTTTATTGCCATTACAGATTAGCTAGGGAAGGGGAGGAAGTTTTAGCCCAATATTTAATGGAGTTAAATGCCGACTACTCCCCGGATTTTTTAGACAATCTCAATTTGTTCTACCATTATTTTTTAGATATTCCCACTGCCTTGAAAGACAGAATAATGAGGGAGGGCTTTAGCCTTGAGGTTCATAACGAGATGATTCGTTCCGTCAACGAAAACATCATAAATCCCCCGGAGTTGACATATACCGAAGAAGAACAAAGCTACGAATGTGAGATAGACAATTACGAATTTCGACTGATTCATGACAGAAACGAATATTACTCGTTGTCCATGGATTGCTGGTTTGGCAGACCTATGGCGCTTAAACCCTTGATTAACGATGGGACTTTGCGCATAGGGATTTACCGCGGCGACAACGCTCAGGCTTACTTTGAACACAAGGTCAATGCGCCTCTGAACAGCCATGCTTTAGGCTTGCGTTATCCGCAATTCGAACTCTCCGACAGTTTAAGGATTGCTTTTCTTCACTTTCTTAAGCGGACGGGATTGTATAAAAGATATGCTGTAAAGAAAGATGAGGACATGGAAATCCTCCGAGAGGATGTATCGGTAAATCCCTTAAGAGAGGATAAGTATTTAGGCTTGAATGAAATTATGAATATGCCCTATGAGGACGGTTATTATCTCAGACTTTGCGAAGCGTTTAAGAAAACGGATATTCATTGTTTTAAGGTTGCCCTGACCGCCAAATTCACCGAGGCTCTTGAAAAAGAATACCTCATGGCAGTATTCCCCTACGGCAAACGAATATACGATGCGGCCTTTGACGGCAATCAAGAAGCGGCATACGCTCTCTTTCAGTTTTACGCCGACAATTATCCGCATCTGATTCCCGCAAACAAGGAGCGGGCAGAATATTGGCGCAATATGAGTTTTGATACTACTCTCCGTTAGAAATTTTATTTCTTACGGAGAGTTGCATGAGACTAATCGCGGTTTAAAACCTTATAAACATTTAAAATTTTAAACCGCGATTAGTATTAGAACAGGAGGTAAGACCATGGAAAAAAATCATCTTGTACGCTTAGGTCTTGGCAGTTTGCTCTTCGCGCTGGGCATTATGGGCGCAGTATCTGCAAATAATATTTACTCGTCCCTCTCTATTTTTTCGGGAGCGATTTTAACGGTGTCTCCGCAGATTTTCTCGAGAGAAAATTGGCGCGCGGTTGTTTCTTATTCCGCATTATTCCGCAAGCCTAGAGAGAATGAAAGCCTCTTTGTGGCTCGTCTGTTCTTAAGTATGTCCTTTGTTGCTCAAACCAGCGGTATTCTTGCTTTGGTCGATTTTATGAAGAAGATCAATTATAATAACTATCTTTACCGTTCGGGCATAAATATGATAATTGACGGCATAGATGAGGATTTTACAAAATCGTGCCTATGTAATCTAATTCGTAGCGTCAAACGCTCCGTAAGCGTTAAAATTAGCCTTTTCAGACAAATAGGAACGGGTTTTTTATTGGCGGGCGTATTCGGAGGATTTGGCGCCTTAGCATCTTACGCTATTCGCCTGTTTAACGGAAATGACGTTTCATCGGAGAGTATGGGAATATCCCTCGCTCTGACAGCCGTATTTCTCCTTGTTGCCGGTGTGTTTAATCTGCTCTTGCCGAGTAATTTTCGTATGCAAAGGGTTCAAGTTGAAAGTATCCAAAAACAAGTCTTAATCGGTCTATATTCGCTGCAAGCGGGAGACAATTACAGAGTAGTTCTTCACAACCAATGTTCATTCCTCCGACATGATGAAATTGAGATGTTAAAAGAAGAACCTTTGCTCCCGGAAACAAAAGAGGGAGATACCGCTCGCCATTACGATAAGACGGCAGAGGACATTCGGAAATTGCTGAGGGAAATGACAGTTTAGGTAATCAGCGGAAAAGCATTATTCATAGGAAAGGAATGGTTGATATGAGTTATTGTCCGAAATGCGGCAAAGAAATGAAAGAAGGCGACAACTTCTGTGGCAGTTGCGGTTATAGCATGAAAGCGGAAGATGCGCCTGTTAGCAACGATGTGACAACGGACGGCATTGAGGCAAAGGAGAAGATACTGGCCACCATGGTTTTGCGGTACTTCATTTGGCGTTATGAGCTCCTTTATAGAGAATACTACGGGCTTCGCTTTCCTCCAAAAGGATACTGCTTTGATTAAATTCAAGAATCGCCTCTTCCATAATATGCTCCAATGCATCTATCGGCGTATCAAGAAAAAAGTAAACCAAGGACACCTCGTGAACGGGATTTCCTTTTTCGTCACGATAGTAACCGTCCATAACCGATACTGTATAACCGTCAACATATTTTATACAAATTTCGTGCATCCGAGATTTCATCTTCTCTGTGGATATTTCCTGTCTTCCCGTATTTTTATCCTTTGTGCCGAGATACATGGTATATTTTTTGTAGGGCGAGACTTCTGCCCCAAGAAACGATGCGTTCTCTTTTGTTACAGATGAGGCTGAAAACACCGTAGTAGAGCCTCCCATTAGTATAAGCGCAAAGAAACAAATTACAGGAAGGATCATATTTCGTAATGTATATTTCATGTTAGATTCCTTCCTTTTACTTATTTCGGCAAATGTAGATATGCCAATCCGGCGATTTATATCGTTCAATTTTCATAGGTTGCCTCATTCTCATTGTGAAAAAGCCTGTTCACTGCTTTATGGAGCGTCTCGCCGATAGGTTCTCTTATGACGAGATTTGCTCTACTATCGGCACTGGTTTCGGTTTTGTTGATAATCACTAAATTTTTACCACGAAAATATCTAATCATTCCCGCCGCCGGATAAACAACCAGTGATGTGCCGCCCACGATAAGGGTATCCGCCTCACCGATGGCTTTTATGGCATTTTCTACGATTTCATCGTCCAAACCTTCTTCATAGAGAACCACTCCCGGTCTAACCACATCGCCGCAATCGGCGCAATGCGGAATAGGTTTGTTCTCATCTTGCAAAGCGTATTCCATAGGGTAAACCTTGCCACATTTAATGCACGGCCATCTGAGGCTTGAGCCGTGAAGCTCGTAAACCGTCTTTGAGCCTGCCATTTGGTGCAAGCCGTCTATATTCTGCGTTACTACGGCTTTCAAGATGCCTTGCTCTTCCAGCGTGGCAAGAGCGAAATGACCTTCGTTGGGTTTTGCGTTCATAAACATCATCCGCTGCCGATAGAATTCAAAGAACTCCTCGGGGTGATTTACGAGAAAACTATGGGAAGCCATTTCCTCCGGGCGAAATTTCTGATTTAGGCTTTGACTGTATATGCCATCGGCACTTCTAAAATCCGGGATGCCCGATTCCGTGGACATTCCCGCTCCACCGAAGAACACCGCTTTCCTACTGTTTTTAAGGATTTCTGCCAACTCGTCTACCTTGCTCACATTTCCCCGCCTCCTCGATTATATACCTATAGTATTATTCGCGAAAACAATATTTTTTCCTGCTTCCGGGCGCAAGTCGCAAATAGTGCCCTATGCGTAGCAGTTAGCTAAACCTTTTATTTTTCATCGAAGTCTTTCGCCATAAATTTTGTCGATGGATAATTTTTCAGCTTTCGCACTTCATTCCTCCCACTAAAAAACCGCCCTCAGGCGACTTTGAAATCAATTGTATTTCTTTTTCAAAATCTCGTAGGCTTTGGCGGCTAACTTCGTTTTAGGCTTTTTGTTCCAACCTCTTTCGTAGTGAAGGCTTATTTCGCCCTTGGCTTTGCAAAACAATTTTGAAATTCTGCCGCCGTCAATCCCGCAATCCGAGCCTTTCTCGAAGTGTTTAATTTCGTAGCTTACTTCCGTTCCGTCAATTTCAATTGTTCCTTTGCTCCACATTCCTTTTTCCTCCCATTCGGCTTTGGGGGCTTTCGCCCCCCGCCGTTCTCTTAAAATTTAAACTCGATGTTAAGCATCCCGTAAAAGCCGCCCATAAAGAAGTCGTTTGCGATAAGCGGGTCTTCTCTAAAGGTTTCTTTCGCCTCTTCGGTTAAGCGTTTAATTCTATCCGCTCCGAAACCCTCAATCAAAGCCTTTTGCTGATTCTCTTTCCGTCGAGTCTGTAAATGGTTTTCATTTTGTTTTCCTCCCTAAAATCTTCTGTGTTCCTTTCGGCAATTGTATATATTGCTCAAACGAGAATAATTATCAAGCAGACTGTCCGAAAACTCGTCAAAGTATCGAAAAAATATCATTCATGGAGGAGTAAACCACACAAATGCCGAATTTATTATTTAAAGAGAAATGACAATCAACATAGGCAAGAGGTGTAGAAAATGGGGTATATCCAAGGTTCTGATCGTAGGCAAGTCATTATGTTCCCAGATTGTCTGGATGATTATGTGAACTTGAATAACGAAGTGCGGATCATTGACGCATTTGTTGATTCTCTTGATATGGGAATGCTTGGATTTAAGGCAGAGCCTGCGAAAGAAGGCCGACCTGGATATGACCCTAGGGATATGCTCAAACTCTATATCTACGGATATCTGAATCAGACACGGTCATCTCGCCGCCTTCAGAAAGAAGCCTCTCGGAATATAGAGGTTATGTGGCTTCTAAAAAAGGTAGTGCCGGATTTTCGTTGCATTGCTGATTTTAGAAAAAACAATCCGAAAGCACTAAAAGAGGTTTTCAAATCCTTCATCGTACTCTGCAATAAAGCGGGGTTACTTTCCCATGATTCTGTGGTTATTGATGGCTCAAAGTTCCGTGTTGTCAATGCAGACAACAAGAGCTATACCAGTGGGAATGTCGGGAAGGTTCTAAAAGATATCGATGAGAAGATTGAACATTACATGAAGGAAATGGATGAGCGAGACAAAACAGAAGGAAAGCCTGGCGAACTCAGCAAGGAGGATATTGCCAACGTGCTGGAATATCTTTCACGAAGGAAAGAGCAACTCTTCAGGGCGAAGGAGCAAATGGAGAAAACCGGCGAAACGCATATCTGTACGACAGACCCTGAATGCCGCTTGATGAAAACGAGGGACGGAATCCGCCCCAGCTTTAATGTGCAAACAGCAGTAGAATCGAAGAACCACATCATTGTTCATTACGATGTGACCAACGATTGAAATTGTCAATATAACTTGACACTTTTTTCTCACCAATTTTTTAAGCTAAAGAATTAAGAGAATAAAAGTATTGATTTCTCTTAGCTATAGGAGGAAGTCCCCCGTTTGAAGAACAAATGCGTCGATTATTCCAATAGC
>JAGBMX010000084.1 GCA_017634675.1 Selenomonadaceae bacterium
CCCCACCTCTTAGGTGGGGGTCTATATCGGAAGAAAGGCGGGAGTTTAAATCTCCCGCCTCTCGGACGTCTTGTTGAAATGCTGACGTATGTAGTTTTTTCTTCTGGCGAAGAAAAAACTTGAATTAAGGCATTTTAAAAAAGGGACGGTTTCTTTGCTGCGAGAAACCGTCCCTTTTTTACGTTTTTTCGGTTAAACAGACAGTAGCTTACCCATGGATAAAAGGTAGAGATAAGATTCGTTTACGGATTTTCCTAAAATATCCCGAACGGCGGCTTTGTAGAGTGATATTTGCCCTGCATATCTTTCACGCAGGGTGTTTTCTTTTGTGGGTCTGTCCGTCTTGTAGTCGATTAGGACTAAGCCGCGTTCGTCTTCAAAGAGCAAATCTATCACGCCTTGAGTTATGATTTTTTCGTCTGCGGCTTCGGGATAGACTAAAGAAACGTCTATTAAACGGCTAAAGGCTAATTCCTTGTAGACTTTGCGGGAATTTTTAAGGCGGTTGCCTATGGGGGAATTGAAGAATTTGGCGATTTGAGCGGCGTTGATATGCGGCGCGTCTTCTGCCCTTAATATGTTGAGAGCGACTAGGCGGGAGATTTCTTCGTTTACGCCAATGACGGAAGTCGCCTTTTGAGGGTCGATATGCTCCATTACGCTGTGCATAAGAGTGCCGTATTCAGCGCCCGTGAGGGGGGATTTTTCCATCAAAAAGTTCGGGCGATTTAAGGTTTCGTCTGATTGAAAAATTGATATTGTGTCCTCCTCGGCTTCGGCGAATAGGTTTTTCAGTTCCGTAACGGAAATTTTGCCCTTAACATTAAAGAGTTCTCCATCATCGTAACGCCAACCCAGAATATCTTCGATTTCGTCTTTGTATTTTGTGGCGGGTAACGGCTTATGGTTCTTGACTTTTATTAACATATCGTCTGATATTGCAGGTTTCAGATTATCGGGCGCGGTTGAAGGGGCTAAAATTTCAACGCTCCAACTGGAGTCATCGTCGTAATCAAGCAAAGGCGCGGGAGCGGAAAAGCAACCTGCGGCGTCTCGGAGGTTTTCGCCGTCGGGATGGCGAATTAGCGACATAAGGAGCCAATCGAGGAAGGAACGGGCGCTTGACGCTTGAAAGCTCGGAAGTTTTACGCTTGTGTTTCCGATGTGCATGGCGTACCGTCGCATCTTCTTTTGGAAAGCTTCTTCTCCCTTAACGGAACCTGTCATTATGAGTTTTTCTCTTGCTCTCGTCATTCCCACATATAAGGCGCGAAGTTCCTCCGCTCTGTTTTCCGATAAGATTTTCGAGCGTATGGCGACTCTTGGGAACGTGGGGTATCGATACGATGCGTCAACGTCGGTAAAATACGGGCCTAGTCCCAATTTTGAATGTATAAGAAGGTCTGCCGTGGTGTCCTGTTCGTTAAACTTTTTGCCGAGGTCGGACATGAAAACCACGGGAAATTCCAATCCTTTGCTCTTGTGAACGCTCATGATACGCACCACGTTTTCGCCTTCGCCGATTGTTTTGGCGGAAGATAGGTCTGCGGAATTTTTTCTGATTTTGTCAACGAAGCGAAGGAAGCGGGAGAGTCCCCGATAATCCGTTTCTTCGTAAGCTGCGGCGCGGTCGATTAGAAGCCTAAGATTTTCCTTTCGCACAAGTCCGTTGGGCAGCCCCCCCACATAGTCGTAAAATCCCGTTTCAAGATAGAGTGTGGAGATAAGTTCGGGAACGGAGAGTTCCCTTGCAAGTGTTCGCCACTTTGAAAGTTTGGCGAGGAAGATTGAAATTTTTGATTTTAATTCGTCGTCTAACGCAGAACCTTCCGAAACAGAGAAGATAAGCGCACTAAAGAAATCGTCGTCGTCTTTTTGGGCGCGGAGCAATCCTATTTCCTCAAAGGAGAAGCCGCCGATAGGAGAAGCGAGGACAGCGGCAAGGGGAATATCCTGACGGGCGTTTTGCAACGTCGTTAAAAGCGCAAGCATAAGCCGCACTTCGCTTTCCTCAAAATAGCCGCCGTCGAGATTGGCGTATACGGGAATATCGTATTCTTGCAGAACCTCCTGCATAACTTCGGCTTTTCCGCGCACGGAGCGCATGAGAATTACAATATCCCTGTAAGAAATGGGGCGATAACTTTTTTTATCCTTATCAAATACCATGCGGCTTTCGTTTATAAGTTCTCTTATGCGTTTGGCGACGTAACGGGACTCTTCCTCAAAAACCGTGATTTTTTCCTCATCGTCCTCTCTTGCTTCAAGTTCCTTTTCCGTGGGGTCTACAAATATAGCGAGCTCTATGGGGCTTTTCAGGGTGTTGTCGGCTTCCGGGTAATCAGCGCCTAAGTATAGAGCTTCTTCATCGCCGTAATTTAATTCCATTGTGTCTTCGTTCATAACTTCTGCAAAAATATAGTTTATGCCCGAAATTATCTCGCCTCTGCTGCGAAAATTCTTCGCAAGGTCGATGCGGTCATAGTTGTCGCCTAAGTGACGATACTCCGCGTATTTTTTGAGGAACAGCGAAGGATCCGCCAAACGGAAACGGTAAATGCTCTGCTTTACGTCGCCCACGCAAAAGAGTTTGGCGTTGCCGCCCGCTATTATAAGCGATATAATCGCCTCCTGCGCCCCGTTGGTGTCCTGATACTCGTCAACCATTATCTCTTTAAACTTCGTTCCCAAAGCGACGGCAACGGCGGAGGGTTTCGCCTCCCCGTTTGACTTCTCCGTTAAAAGGTCCAGGGCGAAATGCTCCATATCGGAAAAATCCAAGATGTTCTTCTGCCGTTTGAGCGCCGAATATTTTTCTTCAAATTTGTTTACGAGATTTACCAGTTCGCCCATATCGGAAGCTGCAATTTTAAGGGTTCGGATGTATTCGGCTTCGTCTATCTGAAAATAATTTTCCGCTACGCCTTTGACTATTCCCTTGTAATAATCCCTGCTTTCTTTTATAAAAATTTTGGCTTCTTCGTTTGCCGCGGCGTCGGATTTTTTTAATGCGGGCAGTCGCTGAAAATCCGCCGCTAAAAATGCGTCGGCTATGGAAGAGAAATCGTTTGCGTCCGTTACGGCGGATAACCGTTCCAATATGGAAATATCCTCTCTCACCGTGTTTTCGTAAACGGGTACGCCGTATTCTTCCATTGCCTCCAACGTCCTGTTCGCCGTAAAGAGCGCGTCCTCCATTTGAAGGCGAATGTCTTTCGCTATTACCTCATACCAAGGCGTATCGGTCAAATCCGTTTCTTCGGGCAAATCCAAGGCGTCAACCAAGGAGGTCAGCCAGTTTTGGGAATCGCCTTCGCTCCTTGAATATTCGTAGAGGTTTAATATGAGATTGTATAATTTGCCGTCGCCCCTAGCGTCGCCGCCGAAAGAGTCGGTGAATTGTAAAAAATCCTCCCGCCCTTCTTCGTATTCCTCGTTAAAGAGTTCGTCCAAAGCGTCCTGTTTTAAAAGTTTAAGTTCTTCCTCTCCCGCCGTGCGAAATTCCGGATCAAGCCCCAACACCGAAAAGTTTTGGCTGATTATGCGTTGGCAAAATGAGTGCAGGGTCGATATATACGCCCCCGGCAACAATATGCGCTGCCTTTCCAAGAGGGCTATTGTCTTTTCGTCCGTTTCCGTTTCAAGTTTATCTAAGATTGCCTTTTCAATTCTGCCCCGCATTTCATCCGCCGCCGCATGGGTAAACGTGATGGCTAGGATTTCGTCAACGTCCGCCGCGCCGTCCAAGACTTTTCTAACTATTCGGTTTACCAATACGGCGGTTTTCCCGGAACCTGCCGCCGCCGCAACCAGCAAATGTTTGTTCTCGGTATCTATCGCCTGCTGCTGTTCACTCGTCCACGCCATCTTCGCCTATTGCCTCCCGTATCTTTTCATAAATTTCATCTTCGGGTAATTTTTTTAGCTCCCTGTATTCAAAACCTTCGATTTTTGGGTCGAAACCGCAGAATATTTTGTATGGGCAAAATACGCAGGGTTCTTTATCTCCCAATTTATAAGGCGCTCTTTCGATATTTCCCGTCAAAACGGATTGTGCCGTGTCTTTCAAAAGATTGTCGATATAGCTTAAAAGCGCCGCAAATTCTTCCTTTGTCTTGACGTTTCCCCTGTCGGAGGAATAAACTTCCGAATTTCTCGTCAATCGTATCTTCAGAAAATGCAAGGTTTCGTCTATAAGCCTGATAACTTCTTCGTCCGCCAATATCCAACCCGGCATTTTCAGTTTCTTCTCTATTTTTTCTCTCGCCTGTTCCTTTGAAAGCGGCGCGCTTTCAGTAAGCATGGGATAGCGCAGGAAGAAATACAACATTCCCGCGGGTATGCGCTTTTCCTTATCCTGCTCCATCATATTTTTAGCGGCTAAAAGATAAGTAAGGAGTTGCATTTTCAAGCCGTAATATACTTCCAGTAGGTTTATGGCAACGTCTCCCGTTTTGTAGTCGATGACGAGAAAATATTTGCCGTCCCCCGAAAAATCTATGCGGTCAATCTGCCCCACAACTTCAAGCTCCGTTTTTTTATCGAGTCGATAGTTAAGGGGATTGCTCCTACCGCCCCCAAATGCTTTTTCGTACAATGCGGGATGAAATTTGCTGACCTTATCCAATGCGATTAAACGCGCGATACTGCGTTTGGCGAGGATTTCTATACGAGATTTTTGATGGCGGTATCCTGCGCTGCTTAACAATATGTTGCCCCGAAGTTTTGGTATTATTTCTTCTAAAATTTGGTTTAAAATCTCCTCAATTTCAGCATCTTCAACGTCCGCCCAACGCTTTCCTTCGATTTTCAGCTTTTCCCCAAAGGCTTTAAGGGCGCTGTGAAGGAGATTTCCAAGGTCCAGGGCGTGAAAGTCAAAGGTTTCCTCCTCTCTTAAACGAAGCCCGTAGCGGGCGAAATGTTGGAAAGGACAACTCCTGAAACTTTCAAATCTCGTTACGCTGCCTCTGATTTTGCCGTTTTTGACAAAGAGATTACGGGTAAGTTCTTCCGATAAATTCTCCGTCTTCCCCGTCTTAAACAGTCCCGAAACGGCGACTTCTCCGATTGAAGCGATTTCATCCGATTGAGAGAGATAATTGTAAACGTCCGCCCACCACGCTTCAATCGTCCCCCCCTCCCGCTTTTTCCTTAACGCGGCCACAAGCCCCGACAATGCGGCTCTTTGGTGGGGGATTTTTAATTTTTCCTCTTTCGTAAGATTTCGCTCATCATTCTCCGTAATCGCAGAATCAACGGAGAAGAAAAGGGTTTCGGCTGTTGGGATAAGTTTTTTCAACCTAAACATAAGCGGCGCGGGGGATAATGATTTACCCTCGCCGTTTGATAGGGCGTAAGACACCCATAAATTCTCCCTAGGCTCGTTAAAGGCGCGGTACAAGAGGTAACTTTCCGCCAAATTGCCGTCTTTGGAGCCGGAGGCGATTTCTTTCCCCGTATCCTTAATCTTTAGCCTATCCGCATCGGAAAAGAAGCCGCTCTCTTTAATATGACGTGGCATTACTCCGTCGTTTGCGCCCAATATATATATTGCTTTGGCGTTAAACAGGCTGTTCTGGTTAAACGAAGCCACGGTTACTTCGTCAATCCCCGGAGGTATTAAGGACATTTGAAGGGCTAACAGACCTTCTTCCAGTAGTTCCCCATAAGGCTTTATCCCCAATTTTTCGTCGCCGGATACTTCAACCATTTGGTCAAAAAGCGTCATCACGTCTTGCCAAACTTTTTTATTGAGAGCCGCCGCTTCTAAGCGTCCTTCGCTTTCGGCTATGCGTTTCCACTCAAGCAGCCTTTCTTCCGCATTCTCCCTGATTAAAAATTCATAAAGCGCGGTTGTCTTATCTCGAACGGTTTTAGCTTCTTTCAGAGAGTCCTTTAATTCAAAGAGGGGTTTTAACGCTTCCCATCTGATAAAATTTATCTCCTCCAGCAGTTTTTTATCCGCTTCCGTGATTGCACCGTCGCCATCAAGCGGCGTTTTCCTGTAAGTCCAATCCTCTTTCGCCCTGAAACGCTTTTCGCCTCTTATGTTAAACGCCGCGACATAGTTTTCAAGGCGGTCTATCGCTTCTTGAGGAATGTTGAAAAATCCCGTCCTAAGGGTTCTGAAAACGCTTTCGGCGGAAAAAGACACAACCGCCTCCAAAGATGAGCGCAGAAGTTCCGCCAGAGGATGATGCGCCGCGCTTCTCTTGCTGTCCGTATAAAACGGAATTTTAGCCTTATAGAGTTCGTTTGCGACAAGGGGCGCATATTCTTCGTCCCTAATCAATACGCCTATATCTTTATAGCGATAATTTTCCTCCCTTGTAAGCCGAATTATATCGGAAACGGCAGCCGCCGCTTCAACGCGCTTTGTGGCGGCTTCTGCGAGAATAATTCCGGAACCGTTATTTTCAACAAAATTTCCCCTAGAGAAAAGTCCTTTTTCTATTGCGGAAAGGGCGGGAGTTTTAGCTCTGTTGTTGTTAAAAAGTTTGGTTACTGCAATATCCAAGCCTTCTTCTTCGGCGATTTTCTTTAGTTCGCGCATGGTAAGCAAACTGCGGTTAAACAGTCCCGTTTCCCTCGTGTTTTCAAAAGCATTTAAATTTGAGTCCATAGGGAGAGTCACATGAACGGATTTTGCGTATCTCATTAGACCCCGCAAAATTTCTTTTTCGTTGGGGTTAAAGAAGATAAAGCCGTCTACGTAAACCTCCGCCCCTCGTAAAAAATCGGCTTGCGGCATACGACGTATAAGCTCCGTCAGTATGTCCTCGTTATCGTTATAGCGTCCTTCCATGGATTTTTGAAATTCGGAGGTTAAAAACGCCAAATCCCTAAGTTTTGCGCTTAGCGTTTCATCGTTTACTTCGTTTCCCGCCGTTTTTAAGTCTTCAGCCGTCAGCCTGTAGCTTTTTATCTCCGCAATGGCGTCCGATAAAGCCCCCGAAAATCCCCGTTTCTTTGCGGAACGGGAGAAAAATTCCAAATTATCCCCATTTTTCCTAAGTATATTCTTTAAAAGCAAATTCCGCCCCACATCGGAAATTCTGGGTAAATTTAAGCCTCCCACCTTTAAGAGTACCGAACGCGCAAAACGCCTGAAACCGTAAACGCTCGCTCTAAAAAATCCCTTTCCCGTTATTTCCAAAAGTTCGCGTTCCGTCTTATAAGTCATGTGCTCCGGGAGCAACAAAAAAATCGGCGCGCCCAGCGGTTCCTTTTTTAGTTTTTCGCCGATTTCTTTAAGCGCTCTGTAACTTTTTCCCGCGCCTGCGCGGCCTATGATAAATTCAAGCATAACTTCTCCTTTTGAAATGTTAAAATTTGAAGTGTTTCCTTAAGGAAAAACGCCCCTGATTATTAGCCGCAAAGCTTAATCAAGGGCGTTTTTCACAGTTTATCGTTTTTTTAGAGGTAAGCAGATAAATTCCTCCTTAAGGATTTAAAGTCCAAACCGCCTTCGTAGAAAAGAGATTGAGTGGCTCTTCCCACTTCAAGACGATACGCTTCGCCGATTTTAGCGGGTCTTTCCGCCGGTTTTGTCTTAGCGGCTTTTTTTAGAAAATCCGAAAACTTTTTTTCGGGAGCGTTATCGTCATATCCGCTTTTTCGTTTATCTCGACTTTCGTTGCGGTCTATACCTTTAATTCGCTCGGTCCTTTCAATGCGCTCAATCATAAAAATCACCTCCCGAGAGAAGAACTCTCTCAAATATTATATCGCTTATTTTGAGAGAAAACTTAAACGGATTAAAATGCCTTAATTCAAGTTTTTTCTTTGCCAAAAGAAAAAACTACATACGTCAGCATTTCAACAAGACGTCCGAGAGGCGGGAGATTTAAACTCCCGCCTTTCTTCCGATATAGCCCCCACCGTAGAGGCACGGGACATCTAGTCTTGTTATAATTTTATGAAAAAAGCTTGTAATTTTTGAATTTCTTTGTATCATTTTATCACAAAGTCAAGGCTTTTGGCAACCGTTTAACGAATAAGCGCCAATAAAAATTTTTTGGTAAAAAGGATTTTTAAAATTTTTGAGGAATATAGTAATTTAGAAAAACAAAAATTTTAATTTGTCAAGTTTTTTTTAAAAATTTTTTAAAAAAAGAAGGAGAATGAAGAAAAAAAGCGAAAGATAGTGATTGTCATTTTTGAATTTGGAGAGCAAAATGTCGCGTGAAATGGACGAATTCGTGGATAAGGTCAGAAGTTCTGCGGATATTTTAACGGTGGTGTCTTCTTATGTGTCTGTGAAAAAACAGGGCAGAAGTTATTTTGGGTGTTGTCCCTTTCATAGCGAAAAAACGCCGTCTTTTCACGTTGAGCCGGAGAAGGGGTTGTTTTACTGTTTCGGATGCCATGTTGGCGGCGATGTTTTCAAGTTTTTGTCTTTAATAGAGAACATTACCTATTTTGAGGCGATAAAGCTTGAGGCGGAGCGTCTAAACATAAAATTGCCGGAAAGGAAAAAGACTGCGCGCGAGATGGAGCGGGAAAAGGTCGTTAATGAACTTTTCGACGCTAACGAGCTTGCGAGGAAGTTCTTTCACAGCGTGCTCGTCAACACAAGTTTCGGTAAATCGGGTATGGCATATCTAGCGTCAAGGGGTATAACGGAGAAAATTATCGAAAGTTTCTCGTTGGGTTTTGCGCCGAACGCTTGGGATAAATTGACGACGGCGCTAAAAAAACGAGGCGTGAAAAGCGAAGCTTTGCTGAAGGCGGGACTGGCGTCAAAATCTAGGGATGGGAACAGAATTTTCGACAGATTTAAAAACAGAATCATGATTCCCATAGCGGACATTCGAGGAAGGACGGTAGCCTTCGGCGGAAGGACAATGGGAGACGATAACCCCAAGTATTTGAACACTTCCGAGACGCCGATATTTAAAAAAGGCGAAATGCTTTTCAATCTGGATAGGGCTCATAAGGAGATAAGGAAACTCGAATATTCCATAGTGGTTGAAGGCTATATGGACGCGATTTCGCTTGTCGCCGCCGGAATAGATAATGTCGTCGCTTCGCTTGGCACGGCGTTTACCGCAAATCAGGCGAAACTCTTGATGCGGTACGCTAAGAAATTGTATTTTGCCTATGACAGCGATGAAGCGGGGCAAGTGGCGACGGTTCGAGCCATGGGACTTGCGGCGTCTGCGGGCGCAGAGGTTTTTGTGATAGGAATTCCCGATGGCAAGGATCCCGACGAATTCGTGAGAAAACACGGTAAGGATGGATTTTTGCAACTTATAAAAAACGCAATGCCTTTGGTGGATTTTAGGTTGCAATATATATTAAAACGAACGAATACCGATACGTTAGAGGGGAAAGTCCGCGCGCTTCATGATATGTTGCCCGCTTTAACGGGACTGAGGGACGAGGCTAAGCGCATATACTATCAGAAAAAATTGGCGGGCGCTTTGATGCTTGACGAAGGCGTTGTGCGAAACGAAATGGGGCGCATGGGAGGATTTATTCCTGTCGGGAAATCGGATAGAAAAGTTGTTCACCGCAGGGAAAACGCTTTGGAAAGAGCGGGAAGAATACTTATAAAAGAAGCCGTTGAAGACGAAGCCGCTTTAACGTATCTAAGGGAAGTCCTGCCTGTAGATGTGATTGAAAGCGAGAGTCAAAAGGAGATTTTTGCCGAGTTATTCAAAGACGGCGCAGACATAAATATTACGAAGTTGACGGACGACGCTGCGGCGGAACTTTCAAGGGCGTTGATGGAAGAATACGAAGGCGACGCTTATATAGATGCGCTGAAGCTTTTTGAAAGGCAGGATTTAAATATTAAGTATCAAAGAAAAAGTCGCGAGTTGGAAGAAGCAATTATAAGAGGAGAAAGCGGAGAGAGGTCCTTGGAGGATTTAAGGAGTATAAAAAAAGCGTTGGATGAGCTGTAATTAATATTCGTAGGAAGGGGGGCGAGAAGATGGCTGAAAAGAAAGAGGTTGTTAAAAAGACCGATATTGCGAAGATAGACGAGGGACAAGCTGAAAATTTAACGGCGGCAGAATCTGAGGATAAAAAGGAAACCGCTAAGAAAAAGACTGTTAAAGCCCCTAAAGAAAAGCCGTCTAAAGATGCTCCCGTCGAAAAAAAGACAAAAGCGACAAAAAAATCTTCCGCAACGAAGAGCGTTCAAAAAAAAGTCGCGGATAATAAGACAGTTAAGGAAACTAAAGAGGTCAAGCCGACCGCTAAAGCAAAAGATACAAAGGACGCAAAGGAAAATAAAGCCGCTAAAGTAAAAGCGGTCAAATCGGTTAAAGAGGAAGAACCTTCCCAAAGCGTTAAAACGCTGGGCGCGATTGAAGAAAAAAGGATTTCCAAAGAGGGTAAAGAAGCAAAGGGAGTAAAGAAAACCCAAAATGGCGAAAAGACCCATAAGAAAATTAAAGCCGACAAGAAGAAGGTTATAAAGCGAGAAGGCGAAAAGACCAAGAGTATTCAGCTTATCGAAGCGCTTTTAGCCAAGGGCAGCAAAAACGGCGGCGTGCTTACTTACGGCGAACTTGCCGATGCGCTTCAAACAAAAGACCTCTCTCTTGACGAGATTAACGACATCTACGACGTTTTCAGCAAAAAGGGCATCGAGATTGTGGACGACATACCTCCGAGCGACGAGGCTGCCGAAGCCGTCAAAGAGGCGGAAGAAGAGGTGGAGCTTGATTTAAGCGTGCCCGAAGGCGTAAGCATTGACGATCCCGTAAGGATGTATCTTAAAGAGATAGGCAGAGTGCCGCTTCTTACCGCCGAAGAGGAAGTGGAACTTGCAAAGCGTATGGAGCAAGGCGATGAAGAAGCGGAAAGCCGACTTGCAAACGCCAATCTTCGTCTTGTGGTGAGTATCGCAAAACGCTATGTGGGCAGAGGGATGCTTTTCTTGGACCTCATACAAGAGGGAAACTTGGGGCTTATTAAAGCCGTCGAAAAATTTGATTACAACAAAGGCTATAAGTTCAGCACTTATGCGACATGGTGGATTAGACAAGCGATAACGAGAGCCATTGCGGATCAGGCGCGTACCATCAGAATTCCCGTTCATATGGTTGAAACCATAAACAAACTTATAAGAACATCTCGTCAACTTTTGCAGCAATACGGCAGAGAACCTACTCCCGATGAAATTGCGAAGGAGATGGACATAAGCGTTGAACGCGTGCGGGAAATTATGAAAATAGCTCAAGAGCCTGTGTCGTTAGAAACCCCGATAGGCGAGGAAGAGGATTCTCACTTGGGTGATTTTATCGAAGACCAGGACGCCCCTGCGCCGGCCGACGCAGCTTCGTTCATGCTTTTAAAGGAACAGCTTGAAGAGGTTTTGGATACTTTGACTCCGAGAGAAGAAAAAGTGTTGCGTTTAAGGTTCGGACTTGACGATGGCAGAGCCAGAACTTTAGAGGAAGTAGGGCAGAGTTTCGGCGTGACGCGCGAACGCATTCGCCAGATAGAGGCAAAAGCTTTGAGAAAGCTTCGTCATCCAAGCAGAAGCAGGAAGTTAAAAGATTTTTTGGATTGATTAAGCGCGGGTTTCACCGCGCTTTTTTTGTAGGAGAAATATGTTTAAATTTATAAATAAAATCGTTTTTACTATACTTTTTGCGCTTATAGCCGTAATCTCTTTCAGACTGAATTTTTATACCCATCTTGCGGCGGATGATTTTTACTGTTATTTTTTGGCTCTGGAAAACGGTCCCCTTGACATGGCGAATATTCTTTGGGGACTCTATATGAATTGGAGCGGCAGGGTTATTCTTCACGCTCTTTCCTATATTTTCTTTTGTTTGGGAGTGAATTTTTTTCACGCTATAAACGCTGTAGGATATATGCTCTTGCTCGGATTAATTTTGTTTCACGGCTGTTATAAAAATTTTTTTTCTCCTGCGGCGCTTATATTTGCAAATCTTGCCTTGTTTTTCTGCACTCCCGCTTTTGGAGAGGATTTTCTGTGGCTCATGGGTTCTTGTAATTATATGTGGGGAATTATTATCGTTCTCGCCTTTTTAATTCCCTTTAGGATACAGATTGAAAAAGATAGCGATATATTTAAGCATAAAAAAAGATTCGTTACGGCTATGTTTGTTTTTGGGGTAATAGCCGCCGCCACAAATGAAAATACGTCTGTCGCGATTCTTGCGATGATTCTTGTTTTTATGTACCTCATAAGAAGGAAATGCGGTTATGTTTTTAAGTGGATGTGGACGGCTCTTGGCGGAGGAATTTTAGGCGCGGTCATTTTGCTTTTCGCTCCCGGAAATTTTCGACGGTTGGCGGTTGAAAGCGGAGGGCTTGAGGTTGATGTTGTAAAAAATTTTTTTGATATAACGGCTCTCTATGTTGACCCAAACTTTTTGTTGTGGCCTCTTGTTTTCGCTGTAATTTTCGCCTTTTTTTCTAAAGGTAAATGTTTTGAATCTCCTTTTTTAGTGTATTTAGCGGGATTGTTAGTATCCATGTACGCCATGGTTGGCTCGCCGTATTATGCCGATCGGGCAAAGCTTGCCTCGTTGGTACTTGCGCTTATTTTTGCGCTTTGTTTTTATGGGAAGATTGAGTTTAAATTCGTGTTGCCAAGAATAGCTATCGGACTCTTTGCCATTTTATCCCTATGGGTTTCAACTGTGACGATAGGCGGGGCGGTAAAAGACGTTCGAGATTTTCATAAGGCGGAAGTTGCCAGAATTGAGCAAATCCAGAGGGAAAAGAATTATGCGGAAGTGATACTTGAGGAAAACAAGCCCAATTCCAAGTATGTGGCGTGTTTTAAACTTGTAAGAATTACAAAGGATAAAAATGCGGGGATAAACGTATATTATGCAAAGTATTACGGCGCAAAGGCGGTTCGGGTGAAATAATGGAGAGAGATATGACAAAGTATAAAGAACTTGATGCGCTTCAAGCGAAGGTAAGGGCGCTTTTGTCTGAATTGCCTACTGCCGTTATTGACAATTACAATCGAGATTTTGACATTCGTTACGCCCATGAGTCTACGGCTATTGAAGGAAATACGCTGACGCTTAAGGAAGTTGCGCTTTTGTTGGATGACAAAATAAGCGTTGGCGGAAAAAAACTTAGGGAACTTTTTGAGGCGGTAAATCACGATAAAGCGTTTTCCTACGTTCGCCGATTGATTGACGATGGAAAAAAACTTGACGAGAATACTTTAAAGAATATACACGAAATGATAATGGAGAACATAATGCAGGGCGGAGCGTACAGGTCGCATAGGGTAAGGATAACAGGCGCATCGTTTTCGCCGCCGGACGAATATCAGCTTAGAGAGGATATGAAGTTTTTTTCGATGACTTACTACAAAAGCGAAAATTACATCCAATAGACGTTGCCGCATGGATTCACGCGGAATTTGTGCGCATACATCCATTTGCGGATGGAAACGGACGCACTGCAAGGATGATAATGAATTATGAGTTGATGAGAGGGGAATTTTTGCCCATCGTCATAAAAACTAAGAATAGGGAAAAATACTATGCGGCGCTTGATTTATACGCCGCCAGCGGAGATATAAACGAGTTTACGGAATTTGTGTACGCAGAGGAAAAAACTGCCTTGCAGTGGTTTTGGGATTTTTATGGAGAAAAATAATATTTCGGGGTTGAAATGCGAAATTACACGAAGGTGAATAGCGTATGAATACTATTAAAGCGCAAGCAGATATTTTACTTATGTTGCGAGAATATACCGCAGCAATCGAAAAAATATATGGTTCTATTCTTTCCAAAGTGATTTTGTTTGGATCTTACGCCAGAGGTGATTATGATGAAAATTCCGACATTGATGTTATGATTGTTTTGGACGTTGAGCCTAAGGACGAACGGAAGCAGATTGACGAATTGGCGGAAATTACCGCTGATTTCAATTTAAAACACGATACCTACGTTATGCCTATTCCTAAAAGTGAAATTACTTTTTTAAAGTGGCTTAACATTGATCCATTTTATAAAAATGTAAATCTAGAAGGTAGGATATTATATGGAGCATGAAAATGACAAAGGAAGCATTTCCGATTTAGTAAAGTATAGGTTGGAAAAGGCACGGGAGAATTTAGCGGAAGCGGAAGGATTATACGAATTGAACTTATATTCCGGCGCAAATAATAGGATTTATTACAGCGTGTTTAACGCAATACTTGCGGTTCACGCTTTGGATAGCCGCGCAACTGCCAGTCACAAACGAGCCATTGGGGAATTTAACAGAATTTAAAATGCCTTAATTCAAGTTTTTTCTTCGCCAGAAGAAAAAACTACATACGTCAGCATTTCAACAAGACGTCCGAGAGGCGGGCGATTTAAACTCCCGCCTTTCTTCCGATATAGACCCCCACCTAAGAGGTGGGGGACATCTAGTCTTGTTATATTCACGGAGGGGACTTTACAAGAGAATACAGCAAGGAAATAACAAAAATTGAAGTTATCAGACATGCCAGCGATTATGATAATTTTTATATAGCCGATAAAGATGAAACTAGGAAAAATTATGAATTTGCTCAAAAATTTTTGAATGATGTCAGGGAATATTGTAAAAAAAGATTAAAAGAATAAAAAATTTGCAGGAATTTTTTTACCTATGTAGAATTTCTCACTATGTGATTTTATGAGGAAGTGGGAAGATTGCGTAGGTTTTTTTTTGCTTTTTTGACGGCGCTTTTTTTGCTTGTGGATGGGAGTTTAACCTTCGCTATGGGTAAAATACTGTTCGTTCCGCTTGACAGTCGCCCGATTACCAACGATGAAACAGCGCTCGTAGCTAAAGAATTGGGTTACGACGTGCTGACTCCGCCTGTGGAATTCTTAGGCGCAGAGTCCAGAAGCGGCGAACCCGAAAAACTTTGGGCATGGCTCGAAAAAAATGCGCCGGGTTCGGACGCGCTTGTGATTTCTTCCGATTCCATGCTTTACGGAAGTTTGGTGGATTCAAGAAAACACACTTTGACGGAAAATGATGTTCAAAACAGAATCTTGCGGTTTCAAAAGCTGCGTCAAAATTATCCCGATGTAAAGATATATGTTTACGGCACGATTTTGCGCACTTTGCTTAGCATGAATCATTCGGGCGCCGGAATGGAGCCTGCGACTTATCAGGCTAACGCAGTCAAGATATACAGATACAGCGCCCTCCTTGATAAGAGCGAAATGGGGCAAGCCTCCGGCAGAGAAAAACGCGAACTGAAAAAGCTTGAGACCGACATAGACAAAAACGTAATGCAGGATTGGCAAAATAGACACAGTATAAACTTTAACGCCAATAAAACGCTGCTTGACCTAACCAAAGAGGGCGTATTTTCCTTTTGCCTGCTTGGCGGCGACGACAGCGCAAGACTGTCCGCGACACACAGAGAAGCCAGATTGCTGGAGGATTACGCCGCAAGGAAAGACGTGTGGCGCACAAAGTTTCAGGTACTCTCCGGCGCAGACGAATTAGGTATGATGATGCTGTCTCGAGCCGTTTTGGATATGAAAAATGAGATTCCCTTCGTGCATATTGTATATAATGACGGAGTAGGGAAAAATACCATACCCGCTTATTGCTTTGAGAGTCTTGAAAATGAAATGAAGGGCGCAATTTTGGCCTGCGGCGCCATGGAAGTGCCGGATCCCGCCAGAGCCGATACGGTGCTTCTGATAAACACTTTTACGAGCGGCAAAACCTTTCCCGCAAATGATTTAAAGAAAAACAAAGCGGGAAAAAAGCCAAACGCCAGCACGGAAGCTTTTATGAGGAAACTTCGCAACTCTGTTCAAAAAGGCTATCCCGTTGCGGTGGGAGATATTTCGTTTTCGAATGGCTCAGATAACGATTTAATGGAAGCCATGCGGCGCGAGAGCTTACAGTATAAGATAAAAGCTTACGGCGGTTGGAACACGGCAACAAATACGTTGGGCTTTTTAATGGGCGAGATGTTTTTGGTAAATTTCGTGCCCGAAAAAGCTCGAAACGAACTTATGACCAGACGTTATTTGGACGAATGGGCGTATCAGTCGAATTTGCGTCAAGACCTCTTAGGGACGCTTTCGACTTTACCCGGAAAAACGGATTCTTCGGGATTCATAACGGGAGAAAAGAAACAAGCGGCGGAAGATTATCTGACGAAAAAGATGCGGGAATTTGCAAAAGAACGCATAAAGTTGCCAATCGGTATTTCGCTGGACAAATTAAAAGTCACATTACCTTGGAAACGAGCGTTTGAGTGTAAAATAGAATTTTAAACAATTATTAAAGTTTTTTCTTTTTCTTTTTTTCTTTGTTACTTTCTTTTTTTCTTTTTCTTTTTTACAAAAAAGAACAAGAAAAAAAGAAAGTAAGAAACTTGCTTTAAACACCGGAGGGAAAAGATGCTTAAAGATATGCTTTCGATTCACGAACTAAGCGTGGACGAAGTTGAGGAGATACTAAGGCTTGCGGCGGAACTAAAGTCGATGCAAAAGGCGGGAGTTCCGCATGAGTGGTTGAAAGGGAAGTCATTGGGGATGATTTTTGAGAAATCGTCCACGAGGACAAGGGTTTCATTTGAAGTTGGAATGTATCAGTTGGGCGGTCAGGCGTTGTTTTTGTCCAATCGCGATTTGCAGCTTGGACGGGGAGAGCCGATAAAAGATACGGCTAGGGTGCTTTCCCGTTATTTGGACGGGATTATGATAAGGACTTTCGGTCACGAACGGGCTGAGGAACTTGCGAAATATGCGTCCATACCCGTTATAAACGCCCTTACCGATTTGCTGCACCCTTGTCAGGTATTGACGGATTTACTTACTATAAGGGAACATAAGGGGAAGAATTTAAAAAATCTAAAAATGGCGTATGTGGGCGACGGCAACAATATGACACATTCCTTTTTGTACGGCGCAGCAAAAACGGGCATGACTCTGTCGGTGGCGACTCCAAAGGATTATGCGCCAAAGGATTTTGTGGTGAAGAACGCCTTAGAGGACGCAAAGGAAACCGGAGCCGTTATTGAGCTCATGGAGAACCCGGCAAAAGCCGTCGAGGGCGCAGACGTGGTTGTAACCGATACATGGGCAAGCATGGGGCAAGAAGCGGAGCATGACGAGCGCAAAAAGATTTTTGCGCCTTATCAAGTGAACGATGAACTTCTTTCACACGCAGATAAACGGGCTATCGTTATGCACTGTCTACCGGCGTACCGCGGTGAAGAAATAACCGAGGAAGTCTTTGAGAAAAACGCCGATGTTATCTTCGACGAAGCCGAAAATCGCCTTCATACCCAAAAAGCTATCATGCTTTTAACAATGGGTGATTTTTAAAGTTACTTTTTACTTTCTTTTTCTCTTTCCTTTTTTGTAAAAAAGATGTTAGATTCGCTTAGTGCTTTAGCACTTAGCGAATCTTATATGCGTAGCTAAGAGAAAAAGAAAGTAACAAAGAAAAAGAGAAAAGAAAAAACTTTAATAACTGGTTTTGACTCAATATTGAGTTTTTACTATATAATCCGATAACCGGGAGTCCAGAGGGCTGCGCCCTTTGGCGGGTCAAGGGCAGCGCCCTTTGTAGGGTTTTGGAGAAGCATCGACGCTTTAGCGTCGCTAATGCTTCCCATGCGAAAGCGTCCCAAGAACGCAAGCCAAAGGCGTAGCGTGATTGGATGACGCTGACCGCTGGGGCGGAGCCCCAACAAAAAGAAAGGAAGAATTAAAGAAATGGGAAAGATTCAGAAGGTAGTTTTGGCTTATTCGGGCGGATTGGACACGTCGGTTATAATTCCTTGGTTAAAGGAGCATTATGATAATTGCGAGGTTATCGCCGTTTGCGCAGACGTGGGTCAGGGCGACGAACTTGACGTTGTGCAGGAAAAGGCGATGGCTTCGGGCGCGTCTAAGGTGTTTATCGCAGATTTGACGAAAGAGTTTTTGGAAGAATACGTTTGGCCTACGTTAAAGGCGGGAGCAGTTTACGAAGGGAAGTATTTGCTTGGAACTTCCTTCGCCAGACCCATTATCGCAAAGAAATTGGTTGAGATTGCAAAACAGGAAGGTGCGGACGCTATTGCGCACGGAGCGACGGGTAAAGGCAACGATCAGGTGAGGTTTGAACTTACCGTCAAGGCGTTAATGCCCAATATTAAGATAATCGCGCCGTGGAGAGAATGGGACTTGGATTCTCGTTCGGCTGAGATTGAGTACGCTAAGAAGCATAATATCCCCGTTGCGACGGAGAATAAGACTTATAGCATGGACAGAAATATCTGGCATTTATCCCACGAAGGATCGGATTTGGAAGATCCGTGGAACGAGCCGAAAAATTCCATGTTTATGATTTCAAAAGCGCCCGAGGATGCGCCCGATAAAGCGGAATATGTGACAATTACCTTTGAAAAGGGCGTTCCCGTTGCGGTAAACGACGAGAAGTTGGGCGCCGTGGAACTTTTGACGAAACTTAACGAGATTGGCGCAAGAAACGGCGTTGGTATCGACGATATTTGCGAAAACCGCCTTGTGGGAATGAAATCCAGGGGCGTTTACGAAAACCCCGGCGGATCCATATTGTATTACGCTCATAGGGAACTTGAATACCTCTGCTTGGATAGGGCTACCTTCCATTATAAAGAGCAGGTTGCGGTTCGCTATGCGGAATTGGTTTACGACGGAATGTGGTTCTCTCAGTTAAGAGAAGCCTTGGCGGCATTTGTTGACAGCACTCAGGAAACTGTAACGGGTACGGTGAGGTTGAAGCTTTACAAGGGTAACATCCTTTCTGCGGGGGCAAAATCGCCTTATTCTTTGTATAGTCAGGAATTTGTGACGTTCGAGCATGACGATGTATACGATCAGGCGGACGCTACAGGGTTCATCAATCTGTTCGGCTTGCCTTTAAAGGTGCGCGCTCTTATGCAGGAGAAACAGAAATGAGCGAAAAGCTTTGGGGCGGTCGCTTTTCAAAGACGACGGACGAGATGATAAACGAGTTTCAAGCCTCCATCGACTTTGACAAGCGAATGTATTACGAGGATATCGCAGGTTCCGTCGCTCATGCGACAATGCTTCAAAAGTGCGGGATTATTTCCTCGGAAGATAAAGAAGCGATTGTTGCAGGATTGAAGAAGATTTTAAAGGATATTGAAGAGGGCAATTTTGATTTCTCCGTTGATCTTGAAGATATCCACATGAATATCGAAAAGCGATTGACTGACGCTATCGGCGAAGCGGGCGGGCGACTTCACACCGCCCGCAGCCGCAACGATCAGGTTGCCCTTGACACGCACCTTTACGTTCGCCGCGAGGTTGCGGAGATTGAAGCGCTTATCGTAGATATGCAGGAGGCTCTCTTAGAAACTGCCGATAAATATAAAGACGTTATAATGCCGGGGTACACGCATTTGCAGAGGGCGCAGCCCATACTTTTCGCCCATCATATGCTTGCGTATTTTGCAATGCTTGTCAGGGATTTTGCAAGATTTCAAGGCGTCTACGAAAGAGCGGACATAATGCCGTTGGGCGCAGGCGCGTTGGCGGGTACGACGTTTCCTATTGACAGGGAGTTTGTGGCGAAGGAACTTAACTTCGGGAGTATTTATCATAACAGTTTGGACGCGGTAAGCGACAGAGATTACATCATGGAATTTTTGTCGGCGTCTTCCATCTTAATGGCGCATTTGTCGAGGTTAAGCGAAGAAACTATACTTTGGTGCTCGAGGGAATTTTCCTTCATAGAGCTTGACGATGCGCATTGTACCGGGTCTTCCATGATGCCGCAGAAGAAAAATCCGGATGTTTCGGAGCTTGTCAGGGGCAAAACAGGTAGGGTTATCGGTCATTTGATGGCTATGCTGACGACGGTTAAAGGACTTCCCCTTGCATACAATAAGGATTTGCAAGAGGATAAGGAAGGGCTTTTCGACGCTATCGACACGGTGAAATTCAGTTTGCTCGTGTACGCCAGAATAATTCGGGGCATGAAGGTTAAAGAGGACATGATGCGTCGCGCCGTTGAGGAGGATTTCTCAAACGCTACGGATTTGGCGGATTATTTGGTGAAAAAAGGTATGCCCTTCAGAAACGCTCACGAAGTTGCGGGAAAGGCTGTGCATTACGCTATAGAAAAAGGCGTTTACCTAAAGGATTTAAGCATAGAGGAATTTAAGAATTTATCGCCGCTTTTTGACGACGACATAAAAGAGACAATTCGCCCCGAAACCTGCGTTGCGGGAAGAAATTCCTTGGGCGGTACGGGTTACGAGCAGGTGAAGCAGCAAATGGAACTTTCTAAAAAGATAGTCGAAGCCGAGAAGAAGTATGCGAAAGAAGCAGCCAATCTTCAGGTTTTGATGTAGGCGTAAAAAAAGACAATCTTGGGATTCTTTCCAAGATTGTCTTTTTTATGTTCCTTTATTTAGTGTTTCTGATTTCTTCGATTATCTTTCGCTGTTCCGGTGTGTAATTTTTTTCCATGCTCCTAAGAGCCGCTTTTAATTTAGAGAGTTCGGAGGGATTCATCTCTATTATTTTAGTTCCGGATTTTATCGCTTCTGTTCTGGCGTTATTTTCAAAATTCGACCAAATTTTACTTTCGTATTTCGCCGCTTCTCTTGCGGCTTCTCTTACGGCTTTTTGATCGACCGGAGAGAGCTTATTAAGCGCAGATTTTGATATAACTACAAGTTCGGGCTGGCGCATATGCTCGGTTAGGGTTACATACTTTGCAATTTTGTTATGCATGACGCTGACATAAGATGAAAAATTATTTTCTGCGCCTTCTATTTCTCCCGAGGCGAGAGCCTCATAAACTTCACCGTAAGCGAGCGGCGCAGGGGTAAATCCCAGAATTTTTGCCATAGCGACGGTAATATCCGAGGGTTGCACTCTTAGTTTTAGCTGTTTAAAATCGTTTAGCGTTTTTATGGGTTTTTTTATGGTATAGAAATTTCTTACCCCCGCATCAAACCAGCATAGCGCCACAACATTTTTCTTTTCGGTAAGTTTCAGGAAACGTTCGCCTATAGCTCCGTCCAAAACCTTGCGCATATGTTTATCATCGTCGAATATGTAAGGCATCTGAAGCACCTTAAATTCGGGGAAAGTATTCGCAAAATAAGGCACGCTGATTCGGGTAATATCTATGGTGCCAAAATCCAATTGCTTTAAAACTATCTCCTCATTTGCAAGTTTTGCCCCCGGTTGGACAATAATCTCAACCCTGCCTTGGGTTTTTGCCTTAACCAGCTGCGCAAATTTTTGCGCCGCCTCTACGGTCGGATATTCCTCCGATTGATTATCCGCGTAGTTAAGCATAATAGCCGCATTTGCCGTAGTTGTCATAAACAGGCAAAGAGCGAGCATAAGAAAAATTTTTTTCATGGTGTAATACCTCAATTCTCAATAAAATATTTTTTTATTCGAACAGACTCGGAAAGTTCTTTTTAATGTATTCCGAAAGTTTTATGGCTATGCGCTCCTTTGCCACATGGTCGGGGTGGATGCCGTCCGTTGTAAGCCCCGGATAAAGGTAAAGGTTTTCGCCGCAAAGGGAACTTGTCACGTCTACCGAATATTTTTGCTTTAATATCCAGTTGTTGATGGTTCTCAAGTGGTTCTGGTAATCGTAGGGAAGATTGTTTTTTGAGAGCGAACGCCATGTCAGGTCGGGATTTATGGGCGTGGTGGTGGCAAAGAGAGGGGTTATGTTGTTGGCAATACACTTGTCCCGTATTGCCGCAAGATTGTTTATGGTTTCGTACGGGTCTATAGAAAGGCGAATATCGTTAACTCCGCCCATTATGATTAGGAGTTTGGGTTGAAACGGCAACACGTCCCTGTCGAAGCGCCTTAGCATATCGCTTGTCTTGTCGCCGCTTTTGCCGAGATTTTTTATCTCGATATCCGCATACGCCTCGTAACGATACACGGGAGAGCTTGGGGGGACGGATATTGCGCCGCCGCCGTGGGTTATGCTGTCGCCTAGGGCGGCTATTTTTACCTTGCCCCTAACTGTGAATGGAACTTTTTCAGACCATTCGCTTTTTGGCCTTCCTGCGTTGTCAATGGCGCGGACTCGCCAAACGTAAGTGTCCGGGTAGGTGAAACCTTCTTTTTCATAAATGCAATTTGTAGGGCTTCGCAAAATGTGAATAAGCGTGTCTTTATCCCTTCGCCTATACACCTCGACTTCGTAATTCGTCATGTTAAGCATGGGAATCCACGAATAAACGGGATATAGGGGCGCATCCTCATCGTCCATCAAAAGCGCCGTGGGTTTGGGGGAAGTAGTGTTTATTTCGCCGTCGGTAATCGGGCGGGGCTTTGAAAATTTCTCTACGGGTTCTCCTACGTAATTTAAAGGGCAAACCTTGTAGTAAAAATTTTTGGCGTTCTCGTTATGGCTGAAATCTATCTCGATACCGTTGTTGAAAACTTTGTTGAAAAAAACTTCGATGTTGTCCGGCGCATCCTTTTCGCTTTTTAATATAACCACCTGATAATATACGGCGCGGGCGGATATGTCCCAAGTAAGGCGCACTTTGTTTATCTTTTCCTCTGCATAAACTGTACTTAGGACAAACAAAAGCAATAATAAAACCGTAGGGATAATTTTTTTTGTCATACACTTCCCTCGTTAATCTCAAAAATTGGATATAATGCGAAGCCATCTGTCATCTTTATCGCGAACGTATTCCAATCCTATAAAATCGTGTAGCTTATAGCGAAGCGCCGCTTCCCACATCTTATCCGTCCAACGATACTCGTAGCGAACTAAAAAACCGTGTCCCAAATCCTTTGTAACCCCCGCCACCATCCTTTTGGCGTTGAAATCGTATTTTAACGACAGTTCGCTTTTTAGGATTTTTCTCATATATCCCACAGCGGGACGGATGCGAATGTTTTTCGGATAAACGTCCGCAGCAAAGAAAATTTCGTCGTTATCGGAAATAAATCTTCCGGCATGAAGTCTAAAACGCATATCGTCGTCGGTGCGTTTCCTGCCGACATCCGCTTCGCCACTCACTCTGATGCGGTAATATTTGGCGTTTGAGCGGCTGGTTACGGAAAGGTTTTCCGCGGGAGCAACGGAAACATTTGTCGTTACGCCCATCTTTTTAAAATCCGCAAAAGAATCGAGTTTTTTCGCCATATTTCCTTCAAAACTCTCTTTATGCCTTTCTATAAAAGCAACGGGAACGCCTATGAACTTGTTGGTTTCCTTTTCCAAAACCTCGCGTCTGTCAAAGAGCATTAGGTTTGGCAAGGTATCGGAACGCATAAATAATTCGGCTGTCCTCACGACGGGAAGCTTTGGAAATACGTTTAAGTTAATCTTAGTGTTCTTTTCAACGTCAATATCGAAATCTCCCCAAAATTCGGGAAGGTTTTTTACAAAATAATCCTTCATGGCGCTCTTTAAAACGCCGTTGCTCCAATCCGCCGCCGCAACGGGAAGTCCTGTCAAAACCTCGTCGAATGCGTTCGTTATTCCTGCTAAATCTTGCCTTACAAGAGTTTCAACTTCTTTTGGCATTCCTTCTATATTGATGTCTACGGAAACGCTTTTGATAGTTTCCCTCCAAGGAACCAGCTCCACCGTAATTTTCGCCGTTTCGCCCGGCGAAACCGTAACTTTTCTTACGCTGTACCCGACTAAAATCTTGTCAAATACCTGATGAATGATAAACTCTTTCTCGCTTTTTTTAGCCGCGGCTTTTTCTATAATTTCTCCCGCTAAAATCTGCGACCCGATTGTTTTGACGCTCTCCGCCATGCGCTCCCTGATTTTAGGCGGTACAGTTTGTTCCGACACAATCTCAACCGCAACATCTTCAATACGATTTGCCGCTTCAACCGAAAAATTTATAAACGAACACAAAAAAAGGAGCAGTGAAAATATCACTCTCCTTTTTCTATCCATGATGATGCATCCTCTCAATAAATAATAACAAGACTAGATGTCCCCCACCTCTTAGGTGGGGGTCTATATTGGAAGAAAGGCGGGAGTTTAAATCTCCCGCCTCTCGGACGTCTTGTTGAAATGCTGACGTATGTAGTTTTTTCTTCTGGCGAAGAAAAAACTTGA
>JAGBMX010000085.1 GCA_017634675.1 Selenomonadaceae bacterium
ACTGGCTTGGCGACGAGCTGGGAGGATAGGTAATTGCCGGTTTTACTCCTCGATAGCTCAGTCGGTAGAGCGTCTGACTGTTAATCAGAATGTCACTGGTTCGAGTCCAGTTCGGGGAGCCAGAAAATTCAAGCCTTACGAGTTTTCGTAAGGCTTTTTTGTTTTAAGTGTTAGCTTATCGTTAGCTAATGACAACATTAAAGATGTGGATGACGCAGTTATAGCGGCGAATATGCCGTTTGTTGCTTTCAAAAGGTCGTTTGGCGCAAGAATTAATTGAGCTCCTCGTATACCGGCGCTAACAGCTATTCTTGCTTGTGCTTCGGCGCGCTTGTCTATATAGACGGGATACGCTTTTTTGGCGCCTAAAGGCGAACATCCGCCGCGAATATAGCCGGTAAGAGCGAATACTTCCTTTAGATGCACCATTTCAACGCGCTTGTTGCCGGAGACAGCGGCAAGCGCCTTTAGGTTTAGTTCAAGATCTCCTTGTATCACAGCCATTATAACGCCGGTCTTGTCGCCCTTTACAACTAAGGTTTTGTAAACCATTTCCATTGGCATTCCGGTAGACTCCGCCACATGAACTGCGGATAAGTCGCTTTCGTCCACTTCGTATTCTTTCATTTCATATTTGATGGAAAGCTTGTCTAAAATTCTGGCGGCGTTAGTCTTCTTGTGCTTCATAATTTTCACCTCGTTTTTGTAGTTGACTACAGTATAACACATGCTGCAAATTTTCCGATTTTTTTTTATTTTCTCCATTGAAAAAATATTAAAGTTAGTTTATAATGAATGAAAAGAAATCTTCTTTGAAAAAGGAATTTCAAAGTTACGAAGGGGAAGGGATTTTTATGAGCGCGCTAGGTATTACAGGCACGACCAAGATGGTGCCGTTTAAGGATATCAACAGTCAGGTCGAGCGCATGGGAGAAGCGGCAACTTCCGAACGGACCCAAGAAATTAAAGAAAATATTAGTGTGTCCAATTTCGGAAACGAAACAAAGGCCGGTTCAAGCAGCTTCCAACGCGGCAATGCGCAGATTATGAGAGAAGGAGAAGCCGCGACGGCGCATCGCTCGGAGGTTGCAAGTTCTTATTATAGCGTGTCCAACTTCGGTAACGAGACTAAAGCCGGTTCAAGCAGCTTCCAGCAGAACAACGCGCGTATAAACAAGGACGGCAACAGCGCTACGGCTCGTCGCGCGGAGGCGGCGAAATCTTATTACAGCGTGTCCAACTTCGGAAACGAGTCTAAAGCCGGTTCAAGCAAGTTCCAACAGACCGTTCATCAAATCTCGCAGCAAGGCGCAGAAAATACCGCTCAAGCCATGAAAGCGTCCCGCGCTCACTTCCAATCTTCTAATTTCGGTACCGGCGATCCCCAAGGTTCGACTTCTTTTATGCAAACCAATTCCAAAATATTAAGAGCCGGTCAATAAGAGTTTCAAGGAGCAAACGAAAAAAAGCGTTTGCTCCTTAAATTTTTCCAAAATCAAATGAAAATTTTGTCCCCGGCAAAATATATTTCAGCATAAAAAGCTCTTTTTCCTCGACCTGTCCCGCAACGTTTACTCGTTCGTCGGAGGGAAGAGGATTTTTTATTATTTGAATTTCGCCCATGTAGCGCTGATAATTCTTGTTGTCAACAGTGATAGCGCCGATTTTTCGTGAAATATTGTTTTCGGGTTCTATCGTTCCCTTTAAAAAAGTCCTTCCTTCGGCGGCGCGAATCGCGTCGCTTGCTTCGTCTTCTCTTGCCGTAAAGACCCTCGATAAAAGTTTGATCTGTTCTTTTTTCGAAGTAAAAAGTTTCGATTTTAGCGCAACTTCGCTAGATTTTACCCTGGATAGAGTTTCAATTTCCGATTGTGTGGGGATGCTCTCGCTTATTATGATAAAATCTGCGCCCAATGCGGCAATATGTCTGGCGCTTAAGCTCGTATCGGCGCATCTGTGCGCTTCAAGCGTCGGAAGTCCTTCAAATATAGGTCCTCGCTTTTTGCCTGCGCTCGATACAAAGGCTCCTACTTTTACGCCGTAAGTTTGAAGCAGTTTCGTCTTAGCTATGAAAAAATTTTCATCAAGCCCGGTATTTTTTCTGGGGTAAAAATTATGCAAGGCTTCTATGTTAGCAAAATTTGCGCCGCATTTTTCCAAGTCGGATAAAATCTTCGGCGTAGTCGCGCTCGCATTTAACACTATTTTTATGTCTTCCGCATTGCGGCTAAATTTTGCTATTGTTTCGTTGTTATAGCCGTAATCTAAACGAATAGCGGTAATTCCCAATTTTTTAAAGGCTTTCAAATCGTCGCCGACTATCCCTAATATTTCTACTGTCTTTGGAGATATGTCGGAAATGATTTCCATGCCTTTTTCTTTTGCCTTAGACAAAACAACGGTAAGCTCCTGTTTTAATTTTGTCTTATTGGTTTCCGGTATGTGAAGCGACGTAAAAATTCGTTTCAATCCGTATTTTGAAGCGGTTTCTATTAGCGCAAGATTTTCCTCCAACGTATTGTCAAGCCCGGGATATAGAGATATACCATTATTCATTTTACCGCCTCCATCGCCTGCCTTAAAATTCCGTTGCAATTTTTTAGTGTTTGCTCTCCTTCGGATTTGGATAATCCCGTTAACAAGAGAAAAATAGCAAGTTTGGCATTTCCATCCGATTTCATCAAGGCTTCGACAGCTTCATCTTTTGATGCCCCTGTAGCTTCCGAAACGATGTTTGCGGCTCTTGCCTTTAATTTTTCGTTTGTCGCTTGCAAGTCGACCATTAAATTGCCATATACTTTGCCTAATTTTATCATTGTTCCCGTGGAGATCATGTTTAACGTCAGCTTTTGCGCCGTGCCTGCCTTCATTCTTGTTGATCCCGTTATAACTTCCGCTCCGGTTACAGGGTTTAATGAAATGTCTGCATATTCCGCTATTTTTGGGTTTTCGGAACAGGCAAGGGCGATAGTCGTCGCTTTTATGGATTTGGCGTAGGTTAATGCGCCTATTACATAGGGAGTTCTGCCGGAAGCGGCTATACCTACCAGCACATCCCCAGAGGAAAAATTTCTTTCCTTTAAATCTGTTTCTCCTTGAGTCAGACTGTCTTCCGCGCCTTCGACTGCTTTGAACATCGCTCCGAAGCCGCCTGCGATAAGCCCTTGTACAAGTTCGAAACGGGCTCCAAAGGTCGGCGGACATTCGGAAGCGTCTAACACGCCCAATCTTCCCGAGGTTCCTGCGCCCGCATAAAAAAGTCTGCCGCCGTTTTTCATTTTTTCGGCTATTATGTCCACAGATTTCGCTATTTCAGGCAAAATTTTTTCTACTGCAAACGCTACGGTTTTATCCTCTTCGTTTATAATTCTAAGCATATCAAGAGTAGAAACTTCATCTATGTTGCGACTCTTTTCATTTCTCTTCTCGGTGGTTAGATTTTTCAGTTCCACAGATTATGCCTCCTCCGGCGGATCGTCAAACCCTAAAACAAAAGCGGCTATAAATCCCATTACATAAGAAAGCGCTATACCTGCCAAATAAGCTAAAATATTATTGGTAGCGCCCGCAAGTGGAAGTCCGGATATGCCGATAGCGGAAGCTCCTACGGCAAAACTTGCCACCAGCGCGCCTCCGAAGGCAGCGCCGATACAAGCTGCGACAAACGGGCGCCCTAATGGCAAGGTAACGCCGTATATCAAAGGTTCTCCCACTCCCATCATTCCAACGGGAAGGGCGGAGGCTACGGTTTTCTTTAAAAATTTATTTTTTGTCTTAACGTAAACGGCAAAGGAGGCGCCGACCTGTCCCGCTCCCGCCATAGCTAAAATCGGAAGTAAAATCGTAACGCCGAAATTGGATATTAAATCTACGTGGATAGGCGTAAACATGTGATGAACGCCGAGCATAACCAAAGGAAGCCATATTCCAGCAAGGATAAAACCTACAATCGCTCCGCCCGAATGTATGGCGTTTGTCGCAAAACTTCCGAGCGCTGTAGACACCACGCCGCCTATCGGTTGCAAAATGAATATCGCCAACAGTCCCGCTGTAAGAAAGGAGCAGAGGGGAGTAAAGAACAAATCGAACATTTGCGGAATAATGCGATGGAAAAATTTTTCACATTTTGCGCCTAAAAATGCAACCATAATTACCGCAATGACTCCACCGCGACCCGGAACCAACGCTTCGCCGTTAAGAGTGATGTTTGAAAGAGCCGGATGAGTGAGAAGCGCCCCCAGCGCCCCGCCTAAAATCGGCGAGCCTCCGAAAACTTTTGCGGCGTTATACCCAACAAAAAGGTTCATCCCCCAAAAGACGCTGTTCCCTAACGTCGCGAGAATTTGGTACATAGCAGTCGTCGCTATATCCGGATAAACCTTTGAAACGGCGCCCAATATTCCCGTAATAAGGCCGCAAGCGATAAAGGCGGGAATTAGGGGGATAAAAATGCTTGATATGGTTTTCAGCAATCGTTTAAAAGGCGTATTGTTTTGCTCTCGAATTTTTTCATGCAATTCTTTGCCGTCGCCAATCTTCGCCTCCGTATTTTTTAATTTTCCGGTTAATTTGTCGCTGATTTTTGTTGCGGTTCCTGGACCAACGACAATTTGAATTTCTTCCCCGTCAATGTGTACGCCCATTACGCCGGAGATTTTTTTCAAATTCTCCGTTATATTTTCGTCTTTATTCCTTAAGTTTACCCTGACTCTTGTCATACAGTTGTAAATTCTTATTATATTCTCTTTGCCTCCAAGGGCGGAATATATTTTTTCTGATAACTCGTCAACGTTTGCAGCCATTTTAAAGCCTCCAAAAATTTAATTAAAAAACTTTTTTATTATACACTAAAATAAAAAAATGTTGTATAATAATTTACGGTAAACGACAAAAACATTTTGCTTACCTTTGTTTTCCCGTCTTCGGTGGGAATTGCAAAACGCAAAATTTATTGTCGTTGACTGTAGTTTTTTTTTGTGAATTATAGGGAGGAATGATTATGAAGGATCAAAACTGCGGTTACTGCATGAAGGACGAACATCTTGATGCTTTTGGCATTCATATTTGCGATTTGCCCTCAAGCGTTCTCGTGCTTTTTAAAGAGCAAAGTCATCCCGGTCGCGTGATTGTAGCGTATAAAGACCATGTCAGCGAAATTGTCGATATCACGGACGAAGAAACAGCGGCGTTTTATAAAGATGTAAGACGAGTTGCCGCAGCCATTCACAAAGTGTTTAACCCGGATAAAATTAACTACGGCGCATACGGCGACACTTCAGGACACCTCCACGTTCACTTGGTTCCCAAATACAAGGACGAATTCGAGTGGAACGGCGTCTTTGCCATGAATCCTCAGAAGAAATTCCTCACCGACGATGAATACAAAGAAATGATCGAAAAAATCAAAGCTAATCTTTAATCCTTTGGACTTTCGTACAGTTTGGATAAAAAAACCCGCTGGTTTTCATACCTTAGCGGGTTTTTTGTTGCAAAAAATAAATTGTTTTTTTCCGTTCGCTTATTCCACACCGTAATATTTGTTTTTTCCGACGCTGTATATCCTAAAAGGCCCTTCAAATTTGCCGTCTTCCGTTAGAAAGGCGTAAAGTATAATTTCATCGTCTTTTTCTGCGCCAAAACCGCCTTCGTCAGCCCAAAACCAACCGTCCGGCTGTAATTGCCACTTTATCATCAATTTTCCCGTTATCTTATCTCTGATGAAATCGCTGCGAAATTCCACGATGGGGTCTATGGTTGTCCCCGTATAATGCGGTTTTAGCAAGTGTTCGTCTTCGATTCCAGGAAAATTTACAAAATTCCCGATTTCGTCCACTATGGGGTATTTCACTTTTTTTACGGGGTCGATAAGATAAATTTCGGTGTCGCCATATACGCCGTTCCAAACTCCTGAAGAATAAAATCTGTTGAAATAGGGCTTGTTGCCTTTAAGAGAAGCCATGTCTTCGTCGGTAAGAGGCAAGCCCCTTTCGCTTTTGATTTTTGAGGAAAACCAACTTTTGATTGTTTCAAGCATGAACTTGCCTCCTTACTCATCAAGGAAATACTGCGTAATTCCTTTTGCTCTTTTCGGATCTTTTTCGAATTTGCCTGCGTCAAAGTGTCTTCAACGAAGCTCTTTACATTCAGCGGTTTTTCGCTTCATACGCTATGTTGCGATTTTTCTTTGCTGTCTCGATTGGTCTATAATTGAGTTCGATAGCTTTATCAAAATCGGCAATAGCTTTGTCATAATCTTTAATATAAAAATAAGCGATGCCTCGATAATTGTATAAAGATGCTTCCTTAGGATTTAAATCTATTGCTTTTTTATACTCCTGAATTGCATTATCATATTGCTCCATTTGAAGATAAATCAAACCGCATCCCGAATAACCTTCATAATCTTTTGGCCTGATTTTTTTAACCTCATTGAAGGCTTTTAAAGCTTCATCATTCTTGTCGGTTCGTAAATATATGACCCCTTGCGCTTTATATGCGTTTGGATATTTTGGAGCTATAGCAAGCGCCTTGCTTATGTCTTCTAAAGCCTTTTTACTGTCATTATCCTTAACAAACGAAGCTATTGCCCGACCGATATAAGCCTCTGGATACGACGCTCTTAATGACAAAGCCTTATTATAATAATTTATTGCCGAGTCATATTGATTTTTTCCTGTATATATGTAACCTAGATTACTATACGACGTAGAATAATTTGGATTTAATTTTATGGCTTTATTAATCTCTTTTTCTGCGGCATCATATTCTTCTTTGTCATAGTAGTACGCTCCCAGACTGTTATAAGCCTGATAATAATTGGATTTTAACGAAATAGCTTTATTAAAATCACTGAGCGCCTCATTATATTGTTTTTTTTGTAAATATGCATTGCCACGGTAACAAAAGGCTTCATAAGAATCTGAATTTAGTCTTATGGCAGTATTATATTCGTCAATCGCCCTATCATAATCACATGCCGCATTATAAACATTACCAAGACCTATATGCGCTCTATAGTACTTAGAGTTCAACTTCAAAGCCTGCTCATGCTCGCTCTTTGCCTTATCAAATTCGAACTTTTCAAAATAAACATTGCCGCGGGAGGAATATGCCTCTGCATATTTTGGGTTCAAGGATATTGCAGAGTTAAAATCCTCTAACGCTTTATCATATTCTTCTCTTTCAAAATATGTTTCTCCGCGATTATAATACGCTTCCGCATCTTTGGGATATATTCTTATTGCTTCGTCAAATTCCTGCAAAGCCCTGTTGTATTCAATTCTTTCTTTAAAAGCAATCCCTTGATTATAATGCTTTGTCGCCTCTGCGCGATTATAGCTATTCACAGAAAAGAATATCAAAACGATGATCGCTACGACAGCGGCAATGCTCCACAAAACCTTTTTCCTGGTATTTGCGGTTTCATCGTTAATTTCCTTAATCTCACTGGACGCATTGTCGGACGTCTTCGTCGTTTCTTCATCATTTGAGGCTTGTGATGTTTCGTTTTTTGCGGAAGTATCGGATCCGGAATTTACAGACGGCTCTGTTTTACCCAATATCTTTTGCTTTATATCCAAAATCTCTTTATCATCCGGGTTAAGTTCCAGCACTTTCTCAAAATCCGCCAACGCAGCCTCATTATTCTCTAACGCATAATAACACATTCCCCTGTTGCGATATGCCGAAGAATTATTTGAGTTATAGCTTATAACTTTGCCGTAATCAGAGATTGCCTTATCATATTCCTCATTTTTGGCGTAAAGCATTCCCCTCATGCCGTAAGCTTTTTCATGGATCGGGGAAATTTCTAAGGCTTTATTGAACGCTGCCATAGCCGCAGAAAAATCTTCCTCACCCATAGCTTTAATGCCATCGTTGTAGTAATCATCTGCTGTTTTAGAAACAAGAGAAGAATGCGGCGGCTCTGTATCGGTTGCATTTCCCCCCTGCTCACCCGATGCCTCCTGCTCGTCATCATCTTCGTCCACCGCACCCTCCTCTTGTTTCGCTTTTTCTAACGCAGTCGTCAGCGTTTCCAGCACATTTAAGGCTCTTTCTTCCTGCATAATCCGATTTAGCTTAAAAAATGCCTGTTCGCTCGCCGTATCTATTGTCTCGATTAAAAACAACTCGCCTATATTTGCGTCCACAAAGGCTTTTTCATAAATCCTTCTGTCCACAAAGGACATATCAGCCCGCTCAAAGAGGGCTTCGGTTAATGCTTGACCGTTTTTCAGCAAGTCCATATTTCCTTTTAAGAGTTCCGTTAATGCTTTCTGCACATTCAATTTATCAGCCATTTTTTTTGACCCCCAAACTAAATTTTTGACTTGTTTTTTGCGCAATCAATTGCCAGAAAGGTACCGTTGATTAGCGCGCGCGCAGATAAATAATTTCACCAGTGCGGCTTAGAGCCACCAGATGTTCAAAATTAGCGGCAATATCTACGATATTCTCCAACGTATCAATTTCATTGCCCTCTCTATTTTTATATTTAAAGTTTGGCAAAATTAACACTTTACCATCCTCGGTCAGACCGATAACAGCGCCGTTTCCACCGCAACATATTTTTTTGACGTTTTTCCAATTTGTAACTTCGTTTACATACGTATCATTCCATTTAGCCTTAACGGTTCCGTCTTCGTAAAGCGCGGCGACGATTATGCTCGAATAATAACAGCCCCAAGCGGCGATTTGCGTGATTTTCCCATGCTCGGAGGATTGAAATTCCGTCAGTTCTTCATCATTTAAAAGCAATTTTCCATCGGTGGTTAAAGCGTAAGGTTCTTCAAACGTCAGGGCAACTTGCGCTATGTTTTGCCATTTTTCGATAATATGCGCATATTTCGTTATGTCCGCATCTCTTGACGACTCCGACAAATATTGCTGCGACGCTATCATTAGTTCGATTAACGACGATTTCTTAGATATTTTTTTTAAACTTTTTGCGAAAGAATGATCGATGCCGATAACCCTGCCGTCTCTTTGCAATACGGCTGAATGAAGTTCGCAAGCGTAAACCGCTGTTCCTCCGTATAAGTTTATATCAAGATTTGGCGCTTGACCGCCTACGGCTTTAAAAACAATCTTGCCGTCTTCCCGCAACCCTATAATATGATCAAATCCGGCAGCAATATCCACGCTTTTTCTAAAACGTCTGGATTCGCGGAATTTTCCCGTATGAATATCCACAATTCTGACCTGCCCGTTAGACAACAAAAGCGCATAACAATCGCGAGCTATAGCAATCTTCTTTACTTTTAGTTCAAATATTTTACCAAGTGGATCTGCTTTCATCACGGGAACGAAACCGTCAAGCGCCTCTTTAAACGCATTGAAATTCGTATCTCCGTTAGATGTGTGGCTTGTTTTCACCGCAAAACAGATTTTTTTGAACGCACCGAAAAATTCCTCCTCGCATAAAACGTCCCGAAAGAGTTCCGCCACGTGTTTTGGCGGATTATGAAAAGCCCCGCACCCCAATGCGCCTAGTACCAGATATTTTTGTCCCTGATCGGCGGCTATACGTAAAATCGTGCGTATCTTGTTCATAACGCCTTCCACCAGTTCCGGCGCGATTCTTTCCTCTCCGTTTATATTGACAAGTTGCGGCGAATTCATTCCCGCAACGGCTATCATGTTGACCTTCCACGGTTTATCCGCCAAAGCGTAGCCGTTTTCTTCATTTTTACGGAATATGGTTACGGCTTTAGAGAATATTCCGCCAAAATTTCTGTCTAACGGATATTGATAATGGGAACGGGTTACGTTATATTCATTTGCATAAGAAGCGTAACGATAGAGGTATTTATAGTAATCGCTGCATCGAAAAAGATATTCTTCTTGAGCGCCTGCGCCTCTTGTCACACCGCCGCCCGGGTTGCTTCTGCTTGCCATATTAAGTACGGCAATTTCCGTAAAGTCTTTGATTTCTTCCACCCATTTATGAGCCGTATCCAAACAATCGTCCGCAACAACGGTTATTTCAGGCGGTTCGTTCTGTTTTTCAAAAGAGGCTCTAAAAGGCTCGTAATAAAACTGAGAGTATCTTTTGGTTTTTTTATCCGATATTGAAACAGAATCGCCGTTAGGCAGAGTATATGCTCCGGTTTCAACAATATCTTTGGTGTTTTCCCATACATCCCGACGAAGCGCCCTATAGTCCGCTCCCTGACGTTTGAACTTTTGCAGCCAGGTTTCTGCGTCCCATGTTGAGGTACAAGATGCGCTACCGTTTATATTTTCCATTATAAACCTCCTTATCACCAAGCCTTGAAAGGATCATCCAATCCATAAGTAACTAAGCCCCAATATGGAGGCTCTTTTACTGCTCCATAGCGAGTTTCATTGTTTTTAAAGTCAATATTCGCTTTTTCCTCTTCGCCTATAGCTCTATAAGCGTAGCAACGCTTGCTAAGCGCAAAATAATTATCTCTGTTGATTGACAACGCTTGAGTATAATCTTCTATCGCCTTATCGTAATTGCCCATGCAATGATAACACCAGCCTCTTTGAGAGTATAATGCTGACGTGTTGTATATCATTTCATAAAAATATATCTTTTTTTGAGGCGAGGTATGAGCAATCGCCTGTGTAAAATCATCTACGGCTCGCAGAAAATCCTTCTTTTTATAATAAATGAGAGCTCGATTTTCATAGATTTCATCAAGTTCACATAATAACACATTCCCCTGTTGCGATAAGCGGAAGAATTGTTTGAATTGTAACTTATAACCTTGCCGTAATCTGCGATTGCGTCGTTGTACTCTCCGTTTTTGGCGTGCAGCATCGCCCTCATGCCGTAAGCTTTTTCGTGGGTCGGGGATAATTCTATGGCTTTGTTAAACGCCGCCATAGCTTCCGAGAATTTTTCTTCGCCTATGGCTTTTACGCCGTTATTGTAGTAATCGTTGGGTGTTAAAACAGGAGGAGGATGCGGCGGATCCATGTCCTTTAGAACTTCATCATGTCCGTTACCGCCATCTTGTCCGTCATTTTGACCGCCATCAGTCCCCTGCTTACCGTTTGTTCCGGTTTCCGCCGCATCCTCCCCCTGTTTTGAATTATTTGCGTTATGCAGCGCAGTCGATAGGGTTTCAAGCACATCTAAGGCTATTCTCTCCTGCATGATTCGTTTTAACTTTGAATACGCCTGTTCGTTCGCCGTTTCTATCGTCTCAATTAAAAATATCTCGCCTATATTAGCGTCCACAAAAGCTTTTTCATAAATTTTTCTGTCCACAAAAGACATATCCGCCCGCTCAAAGAGCGCGTCAATCAACGTCCGACCGTTTTTTAGGATGTTTTTGTTTTCTTTCAGAAGCTGTGTTAGCGCATTTTGTACCGATAATTTATCAGCCATTTTCCCACCGCCAAATTAATTTTATGTTATAGTGAACGATAAAATTTTCTTTACTTTCTTCTTTTCTCTCTTTCTTTTGAAAAAGAAAGAGAGAAAAGAAGAAAGTAACAAAGAAGAAAAGAGAGAAAGAAAACTTTATCAAAAAATAAAAATTTTAATGTCGTTTACTATAAAAAATAAATCAATGGGGCTGTATCTAAAAAAACTTTATTAAAATCTTTCATCATTACGCATTTCCTTTATATATTCGTCAACCTCTTTGTCGCTATCAAACAAATTTCCTGCGCTTCCCGCATATTTACTTATATCAAAATCTTGGCGTATAATTTTTTTAGATTCAATTCTTAAGAATTTCATATAAGGAATCAGCGCCGATAAATTTTGCTCCGGTATTGCTTCCAATAACTCTGATGCTTCCCGCCTCATCGCATTCATATTTTTACCTCGCTATCTTAAATAAGCTCCAAATCCCTCAAAAGTTCCTCTATATGGTCTAAATCTATAGGTTTTGCGGCGTACCCGTCGCAACCTATGTCAAAAGCTTCGTCTACATACTCCATATCCGATAGCGCGGTTGTCATAATAATGGGCAGCCGCGCTTCTTCCGTTACGCCCATTTCTTTTTCAAGCTCTCTTATTACTTTTAACACTTCTATCCCCGAAACTTCCGGCATCATTATATCTAGACAGAGCAGATCAAAATTTTCACCCGCTTTTATATTGTCCATCAATATATTTAACGCTTCCATTCCGTCAGACGCGACCACTACTTCCCCATAACAAGATAAAAATTGCTCCAATATCTTTTGACTCACTATATCATCTTCCGCTACAAGCGTCCGCATACTATCACTCCTTTTGTTTACTTTTTACTTTTTTCTTTTCTCTCTTTCTTTTGAAAAAGAAAGAGAGAAAAGAAAAAAGTAACAAAAAAGAAAAGAGAGAAAGAAAACTTTATTAAACTCTATTGACTAGTTTTTTCGCTATTGTTTTTTCTATTAAAATTTTTTCTCTTTTTCTTTTGGTACTTTTCTTTTTCTCTTTTTTATAAAAAAGAGAAAAAGAAAAGTACGGTTTTTAACCCATAAGTCTATCTTTACACATTTGTAAAAGTTTTGAAATATCGTTTTTTCCTAAAGACAAATTTTCTTTTTTTGAAGTTTCCGGCGGTGATTCTTCGTCGAAACTTGCTTCTATGAACGGAATACAAAAATAAAAGCAAGAGCCGACGGAAGGGGTGGAGGAAACTTCTACGAAGCCGTCCATTAAAGCTACGAGTTCTTTAACTATGCGCAGGCCTAAACCCGTGCCGCCGTATTTTCTTGTTGTGGAGCCGTCTACTTGGGAGAAGGCTTTGAAGAGTTTTTGGCGTCCTTCAAAGTCTATGCCGATGCCCGTGTCTGATACCGCAAATTCCAAAAATTTTTTATTGTTTCGCTCTCGAAGGCGGGCGGAGAGTTCTATCGAGCCTTCCGAAGTGAATTTTATCGCGTTGGTCAGGAGATTGTTTAGAATTTGACGAAGTCGCAACGGATCGCCTTTTATATATTGGGGCAAGTTGTGTTTGTCCGCTTTAACGAAGAAAAGCCCTTTGCTCTTTGCGGTTCTGGAATGTACGTTTTCAACCGTCGCAAGAAGCTCATAGAGGTCTAGGTTTAAACATTCGACGGTCATTTTGTTGTTCTCTAGTTTTGAATAATCCAAAATATCGTTGATAATTTGTAGCAAATCGTTGGCGCAGGTTTTGGCGGAGAGCAGATTTTCACGCTGGGCGTTTGAAAGAGAGCTTCTTAAAGTGAGGTCTATCATACCCACAACGCCGTTTAGAGGAGTTCTTATCTCGTGGCTCATATTCGCCAAAAA
>JAGBMX010000086.1 GCA_017634675.1 Selenomonadaceae bacterium
GGGGGGCTTGGTTTGAGGAAATATTGAAATTTTTTGGCTCAAAAGTCGCAATCCGAGTGCCTCCCTCCTAGAGGGAGGTGCCCGAAGGGCGGAGGGAGAGCCGTGAAGAGCACGATATTTATTGATTTGTCTACAGTCTGTTTGATTTATCTTTGTTTCGTCTATACATAACGATGCAAAATAAAAATTATTACACAAAAAGAGGCTGCGAAAAACTAAATTAGCTTTTCACAGCCTCAAGGGGGAGTATCGCAAAAGTGGGGAGAAACTCAAAAATACAGAAGGTTTCAAGCCTCGACGGCTTCAATCTCGTCCCAGTTAATGCCTAAAATTTTTGCCAGGAAGTCCTGTTCGTTATCGGCCTCAACGGTTGCCCGTTTAACGGTTAAGGGAGATTGTTCCTCGTCGCCTTTATCGTCTTTTGCCGCCTTTTCAGCTTCGGCCTTTTCTTCCGCCTTCTTCTCCTTGGCTTCTTCGGCGCGTTTCGCCTGCGCTTCGCTCATTTTTTCAAGCTCGGCGAACATACGCATATTGCCTTCGTCGTCTATTTTTATGGAAATCTTCTTAAAAGACACGCCTTCGCCCAATTCGCCGCTTTCTTCAACCTTTTTGGTAATGCCTACGGCTTCGTCCACTTTTCCCATCATTTTATCGGCGTATTCTTCGTCGTTTGCCATCTTTTCAAGCTCTTCGGGCTTTAAGAGCACGCTGTACTTCTTAGTCGCGCCCGCCGTAGCGTTCTCGTCGTCAAGGTTGTCCGTTACGAAGAAATCGTAATCCTTATACTTTTCCTTTAATTTCGCCAAAAAATCCTGAGCCTTTTCCGACAACGCTCCGGACTCCGCCTTATCGCTCTCGTTTTTCTGAACCTTTATCTGCTCGTTTGAAAGCGCGGCGCGCCCCGCGTCAGATATGTCAAGATTATAGCTGAAATCGTTCTTCTCGGCGATATTTTCACCTTTATTCGCCGCTTTCGTTATATTAGCCATACTTTTCGCTCGACTGGCGTTTTGCATACTCTGCCCGTACAAGCTCGCTACGCTCGATGTGATCGGGTTCATAGAGAATTCCTCCTTATCATCCTTGATCGTTCCTTTAATAAAGAAACTTTTCCTCTTCAACAATATTATCGTCTTTTTCCCAAAAAAACTTAACTTTTTTCTTGCTTTAATCAGAATTTTTTTTTATATTAATAATTGGGGCTTCGCCCCAAACCCCACCAAAGGGCGCTGCCCTCTGGACTCCTGCCAAAGGAGCTTCGCCCCTCTGGACTCCCATTTTATTAATTTATTTTTATTATGGGGTGCAGGGGCGAAAGTTCCTGCCGGGGTTTGAGGGCAAAGCCCTCAATAAATTAATTACGAGGTGAAGAAATTGGCTGAAGAGAAGGACTTGTCAAAGGATCGCAATGCGGTGCAGCTTAAATATGGGTTTACAAATCTGCCCACGGGGGTGCCGGGGCTTTTATATGATTTTAGAATGGGAGCTAGGGTTAAGGTTCCGGATAATTCGAAATGGTTTGTTAGGATTACGGATACGCTGACGGATACCATAGTGATAAACGGATGGGCGGAAAACGGCGTGACGCTTTCCACTCCCGTTGTTACATATACTCCTTGGAGAATAGAAGTTTACAATGAAAGTCAAAAGCCCGTATTCATCCACGATTTTAACGTTGAGGGAAAGAACGTGGTGATTGAGCCGGGCAGTCGCCTTTTGGGGGATAATATAGCGTGGGTGCCTTACGCTCTTGAGTTTAAAAAGCGTTATAAACCCAACAAGGTAACGTTTCTTGCGCCGGGTCATTTGATTGAGATGTTTAAACGCTCATACCCCGAGATAGAATTTGGCTTAGGCTCCACGGATCATCCGGCGGACACTTACGCAAGCTTCTATCCGGCGCAACCTTTTCCTTCCACCGAAAAGAAATTTTTACCGCAGTGTTGGAAATACAATAACTTGCAATACGGCGGAGCGGGACCTTTGGGGCTTTATCCCTTCAAGGAGATACAACCCAAACTAATCCCCGAAAAAAACGAGCGTCCCATAAAAGAGCCTTATGTAGTCATAGCTTCCATGGGATCTGCGGAATGCAAAATCTGGAGCCATCCGACGGGCTGGCTTCAAACCATTGATTTCTTAAAATCCGTCGGGTATCGGGTTATCTGCATAGATAGAGATAAAGTGGTCGGAACGCCCAATCACTATCACTACGTACCCTTTGGCGCAGAGGACTGTACGGGGAATATTCCCCTTGACGAGCGGCTAAACATGCTTATGCACGCCGAATTTTTCATCGGAATGAGCAGCGGATTAAGCTGGCTCAGTTGGGCGGCGGACTGCCCCACCATAATGATATCCGGCTTTTCCTTGCCGTATTACGAATACAGAAATCCGTATCGCATTACAAATACCTATTTCTGCAACGGCTGTTTCAACAACGACGAAAAAGACTTCGAGCACAGCCGATTTGATTGGTGTCCAAGACATCAAGACGACGACAAGATGCGCTTTGAGTGCATGAGAAACATAACTCCCACCCATGTAATCAATACCGTTCGACAGCTGATGCGGGATTTCAACTTAGACCCTAAAGCCGGAAAAACCAGAAAAATCGGTTTTCAAGAGATAATTGACAGATATTAAAATAACCCCCCGCAAGCGTTGCGCTTGCGGGGGGTTCGTTTTGAAATATGTAAAGCCATTCTTCAGGAGGGTTTACTGAGTTTTACCGGAAGACCCGGGCGTAGGCGGCGCGGCTTCTTCTCTGGCGGTGTTTGCGGGAGTTTCTTTTCGCTCTGTGTTTACCTCTGTATTTTTCGGTGTCTCCGTCTGTTTTGCCGGAGTTTCAGGCTCTTTCTTCGCACTTTCCGTTTCGGTTTTCTCTTCCCGCTTCTTCGTTATTTCGTTGCCCTCGCTGTCGAATTTTTCCTCAGACTCTCTATTCTTTTTTCCGTCCTTATCCTTTTTATCATCGTCTTTGTCAGTCCGCTTCTTAGGCTTTATCTCCTTGCCTACGTTCTTATCCGCCGTAGCTTTCTTTGCGTTTTTGGGGATTGAGGAGGCGTATTCTCTCTCTGTTTCTTCCCATCTTGAACGAATAGCCCTCGTCGGCACGACTCCCAACGTCTCCGCCAACGTCATTCGCATAGCGGAAACATTCGGTATCCAATAGCTTATTTCATCTATATACATTGGGTACCCCGGCACCATCTCTGTGACAAGCCCGTTTTTCTGGGCGTTCCTTAAAGTGCCGGCAAGCGCAAGCAGTTCCGTTATGGACATATCGGTTTTAATGGCGTCCATAACCTCGCTGACGAGCGCGGGAAGCCTTGTTATTATGGAAGGACTTATAAATTTATCCATACAAGCCTTCATAAACTTCTGCTGCCGCTCTATTCTCCCGATGTCGCCTTCTTCGTCCCTATACCGAACGTAGGTAATGGCGGTCTTGCCGTCCATGTGCTGCATACCGGGATAAAGGTCTATATGAAGTCCCCCGTCGTCGTCGTACGGGTCTTCGTATCTCATACGCTTTTCGACGTCGATATCAACGCCGCCGATAGCGTCGATTATTTTCACAAAGGAACGAGTGTCTATAAGCACGTAATGATCGAGATTAACCCCCAAAAAATCCTCCACCGTGCGTTTTGTAAGTTTTTCCCCGCCGTAAGCGTAAGCGGCGTTAATCTTGTCGTAACCGTGCCTTTCTATATGTACCCTCGTATCTCTCGGAATTGATAATAAAGTAGCTTTATCAAGCATAGGGTCAATAGTAGCGATCATAAGGGTATCGCTTCTGCCGACGTCATGTTCAAGTTCCCTCGGGTCAACGCCCATTATCATGATAGTCGTCTTATCGTTGGCGGTCAAAAGTTCCTCTCTTGGAGGTTCTTCCGTTCTTGCGTGTCTTTTGTCCTTAGAGGAGGAAAAAGTTGCGAAATACGCCCCCGCAAGCACCGCTCCGATAAAACAAACCAAAAGTATAGTTACATACAAAAACGTTTTATTTTTCAAGTAAGTACCTCTTTTTGTTGGGGCGTTTTTATTGAGGCTCTGCCCCAAACCCCGACAGGACTTTGCAGCCCTGCACCCGTAATTATTTTTATTTTATAAAGTATCTTTATTTTGTAGAACTGCAAAAAATGTACAGTTGTCCGTTCTCGCTACGAATCTTTAGATTTCTACTGATTGACTCATCATCAGGCACTACTATATTTAGACGGTGAGTTTTGTTATTTATTTCATATATAAGACTTTCAAACATTGTAGCCGGCAAAAGCATAGGAACAGGAAAATCCGACTTATGTACTATGATGTTCATATTTGGGAAAATCAAATCGCCTATTTGAAAATGCGACAATTCGTAAAGAGAACCTTGCGTCATACCGCCTAATCCTCCAAATTCGACATTTTCAATCTTCTTGGTTCCGCCGATTCGCCGTATTTGCCCCTCTCCCGCCATCCAAACCGGATAAAGCGCCCCTGTGTCAATCATGGCGTCTAGTCCATGAAAATTTGTTAATTTTACCACCGGACGCTGATATTTTTCTATTAAACGCAACGTCATTTGTCTCATATTATTGCGCCCTTATATGAAAACTTTTCCATAAGGAAATGTTTCCGGCGTGGTATATGTGGTATAAACGTCTTGACCGTCAATCTGCATATCGTATAACTTATCCGGCTTGTCCTCAACGTATCTTACCAAAGCCGACACAACATTCACACCGTCCGGAGCGTCCCATTCGATTTCACCTAACCCAACCCATCTGTTCGGGTACGAATTTTTTATTTCCTGCCAAGTTAAACGTTTATCCATATCTAATTTCATATCCACACCTCCTTCAATTTTTAGGCGTCGCCTCTATTATACAAAGGCGACGCCTTCTTTCACACTCGGATTATTTATCTATAAAAATTGCTTTTTAAAGTAAATATAAAATTGACTTTTAAACTTAATCAAACAAATGATTTGCCACAACTATGGTTTCTTCCCTGTCGGGGCCAACCGAAACAATGCCAATCTTTATGCCCGAAACCTCGGCGATTCTTTCCAAATACGCCTTCGCCTCATTCGGAAGGTCTTCGTATTTGCGAATCCCCGAAATGCTTTGTTTCCAGCCTTTGAAAATCTCATATACCGGTTCGACTTCCGCCAGCGTCGTAAGGCAAGCGGGAATCCCCTCAATAAGTTTCCCGTTATGCTTATATCCGACGCAGAGCTTTATCTCGTCGAAATCGTCCAAGATGTCAAGCCTTGTCACAGCCATATAATCAATGCCGGAGAGTAGCCCCGCATATTTCACCACGCAAGCGTCAAGCCAGCCAGTGCGTCTGGGTCTGCCAGTCACCGTGCCGTATTCGTGCCCGGTTTCTCTTAATTTATTGCCCATTTCCCCTAAATCCTCGGTGGGGAAGGGACCTTCGCCGACTCTGGTGCAATAGGCTTTTACAACGCCCACAACCTTGTCAATCTTTTTAGGCGCAACCCCCGCTCCCGTGCAAACGCCGCCCGAAATTGGGTGGCTCGCCGTAACGTAAGGATAAGTGCCAAACTCAACGTCAAGCATGGTAGCCTGCGCGCCTTCAAAAAGTATGCGCCTGCCCTCGTCTATCTCCTTGTTTATCATGGTCACGGTATCGACGACGTAAGGACGGAGCCGCTCTGCGTATCCCTGATACTCCTCAAGCACTTTTTCGTACTTTAAACCGTTCTTCTTATAAAGAGAGGTAAGTTCATGATTCTTATAGTCAATCATAAATTTAAGTCTCTTTTTAAAGCTAGTTTCGTCAAGCAAATCGCAAACCCTAATACCCATCCTGTTGTCCCTGTCCATATAGCAAGGACCAATACCGTTATGAGTGGTGCCTATCTTATGTTTGCCGCGGAATTCCTCCGAGAGCGTATCCGCTTCGATATGATAAGGCATAACCACATTAGCCCTGTCGCTCACCACGATGTTTGACACGTCAATCCCCTGAGCGCGAAAAGCATCAAGTTCCTGGAAAAACACCCGAGGATTAAAAGCGACTCCGCTTGCAATAATATTATGGGTACCTTTATAAAGTATCCCCGAAGGCATGAGTCTAAGTTTATACTCCTTGCCCCCTGCGCTCACCGTATGCCCCGCGTTGCTGCCGCCTTGGTATCTGACAACGCTCTGAGCTTGCTCCGCCAAATAATCAACAATCTTTCCTTTGCCTTCGTCACCCCACTGGGTCCCTACAATCACAACCGTTGACATATACACATCACCTCTTTTAATTGGGACTCCGTCCCAAACCCTGCAAGGGGCGCTGCCCCTTGACCCCGGCAGGACTTTGCAGCCCTGCACCCGCATTTATTTTGTCTTGCTTGTGAAACCAAATTTACAGACCAAACCTCTCAAAAATCTCGTCAACGTGCCTTAAAAACCACTCGTACTTGAAGCACTCGTCTATTTCATCTTTTGAAAGGTACTTTCTTATATCTTCATCTTCTTCTACACACTTTTTAAAGTCAACTTTTTCCATCCATCGACGCATTGCGTTCCTTTGAACGTATTTGTAAGCGTCCTCTCTAAGTACTCCCTTACTTACTATCGCAAGCATCAAACGCTGACTGTAGATAAGCCCGCCGGTTTTGTTTAAGTTCTCCATCATGGCGTCCGGGTACACGAGAAGTTTGTCAATAACATTCGTCAGCTTGTTTGCGCAGTAGTCAACATTTATAGTGCTGTCGGGAAGTATAATCCTTTCAACGCTCGAATGGGAAATATCCCGCTCATGCCAAAGGGTTATGTCCTCCATTGCCGCAACCGCGTTGCCCCTTACAAGTCTTGCCATACCGCTTATTCTCTCGCAGGTAATGGGGTTACGTTTATGCGGCATGGCGCTTGAACCCTTCTGTCCGGGCGAGAAATATTCTTCGGCTTCCCTTATATCCGTTCTCTGGTGATTTCTAATCTCGGTGGCTATCTTCTCAAAGGTGCTCGCAACAATCGCCAAAGTCGTCATGTATTCGGCGTGTCTGTCCCTTTGGATAACTTGCGTGGCAAGCGGCACAGGGGTCAGCCCCAACTTTTTGCACACGATTTCTTCTATCTTGGGATCTATATTCGAATAGGTCCCCACAGCCCCGGAGAGTTTCCCAACGGACACAATCTCTTTCGCCCGTTTTACTCTCTCGATATCCCTCTCGACTTCTGCGCTCCATAACGCAAGCTTTAAACCGAAAGTCATAGGTTCTGCGTGAATACCGTGAGTTCTTCCGATACAGACCGTATGTTTAAACTCCTTGGCGCGTCTACGCAAAACTTCCCTTAACTTCTCCAAATCATCAAGTATAATCTTAGCGGAATCCCGCATCATCATACAGATGGCGGTGTCCTTGACGTCGCTTGACGTAAGACCCTTATGCACATACTTGGAATCTTCCCCGACGTTTTCCGCCACGTTCGTCAAAAAAGCGATAATATCGTGGTTGGTAACGGCTTCAATCTCCGCTATACGCTTCACATCAAACTTAGCCTTAGCCCTGACGTTTGCCGAAACACCTTTTGGAACCTCGCCAAGTTCCTCCATAGCTTCAAGCGCAGCCAACTCAACATTAAGTATCTGCTGCCACTCGTTCTCTATGGACCAAAGCTTTCCCATTTCTTCTCTTGTATATCTTTCTATCATGTTTTTTCCTTTTCTTTCTTAAAGCTTTGCCCCTTGACCCCACCAAAGGGCATTCGCCCTCTGGACTCCCGGGTGCGTTGATTTTTAGTTTTGATTTTCTTTTTTAGTTTTTGTTTTATTTGCTACTTTGTTTTTATTTTTCACACACTACCACATTATACCAACTTTTACTTTATCTGTAAATGAATATACAAAAGAAAATTTTCCAATTAAATAGGAAATATTTACTATTTTTTCACAGACGAAATATTTACCAATATTAAAATGCCTTAATTCAAGTTTTTTCTTCGCCAGAAGAAAAAACTACATACGTCAGCATTTCAACAAGACGTCCGAGAGGCGGGAGATTTAAACTCCCGCCTTTCTTCCGATATAGACCCCCACCTAAGAGGTGGGGGTCATCTAGTCTTGTTATA
>JAGBMX010000087.1 GCA_017634675.1 Selenomonadaceae bacterium
AAGAAAGAGAAAAAGAAAAGAAAGAAGGAACTTCCATCGAAAGGAGCAATACACATGAGACACATCAAAACGATAACGAAGGGGAATTTGCAGGAGACGGTAAAGACAGGCGGGTGCGGCGAGTGCCAAGCGTCGTGTCAATCGGCTTGCAAGACTTCCTGCACGGTAGGCAATCAGGTTTGCGAGAAAAAGACGAAATAAATCTGAAAAGGGAGGGATGTTAATCCCTCTTTTTTTAATAAGAAAGTCAGGAAAAATCATGGACAATAGAATACATTTGTTTAAAATCAAAGGAAAAAATCTTTTATACGATATAGAAAGTTCGTCGCTCCACGAAGTAGATGATTTAACGGCTGAAATTTTAAAAGAATTTGACGGCGAAAACGACGGGGAAATTTTGAGAAAATTCGGGGATAGCGCTAAGGACGTATTGGAGGATTTGCATTTTTTGATAAAGGAAGGTTCCCTTTTTGCGCCTAAATTGGAGCTTCCTAAAAATTATCGACCCGAAGGCGTGGTAAAATCGCTGTGCCTGATGGTGGCGGAAGATTGCAATTTGGCGTGTAAGTATTGTTTCGCAGAGGGCGGGACTTACGGGCATGAAAGAGCCGTTATGTCGCCGGAAACCGGAATCCGCGCCATTGATTTTTTGCTTAAAACTTCGCCTCAAAGAGAGCATTACGAGATTGATTTTTTCGGCGGCGAACCCCTTCTTAATATGGAAACTTTGAAAGCTACGACGAAATGTGCGAGGGATAGGGAAAAAGAGACGGGAAAGACCATAAAACTCACCGTTACCACTAACGGCATATTATTAACCGACGAGGTTATAGACTGGCTAAACGAGAACAACATTTCAGTGGTTTTAAGCCTTGACGGCAGGAAGGAAGTTCACGACAAGGTTCGAAAGGACAGGGGCGGTAATCCCACTTATGACAGGGCACTGAAAAATTTTCAAAAGCTGGTTAAATCAAGAAACGGGGAAAATTATTATATACGAGGCACCTATACGAGAGAAAATTTGGATTTTACCAAAGACGTCGCCGCTATGTACGACGCGGGTTTCCGCATACTTTCGATGGAACCTGTGGTGCTCAAACATGGAGAGCTTGCCATAAGGAAAGAGGATTTGCCCAGGATTTTTGAGGAATATGAAATACTTACCGAATACTACCTGCAAAAGTTAAAGTCGGGCGATCCCTTTAATTTCTTTCATTTCAACATAGATTTACAAGGTGGACCTTGCTTACATAAGCGAGTCGCAGCCTGTGGCGCCGGACACGAATACTACGCCGTTTCCGAAAACGGTGATTTATACCCTTGTCATCAGTTTGTAGGGAAAGACGAATATAAATTGGGAGATATTGCAAGCGGGGTAGTCAACGTAAATTTGCCCGACAAATTTCGAAGCGCCCATATTTTTAACAAGAAAAAGTGCGGCGATTGTTTTGCAAGGTACCTTTGCAGCGGCGGTTGCCACGCCAACGCCGTAAATATGAATAATGACCTCTTCCTTCCCTATGAAATCGGCTGTGAGATACAAAAAAAGCGCGCCGAATGCGCGCTGTATATTTTGAGCAAATAATGCAAATCCCCGTTAAAGGGGGGAAGTAATCTCAATTTTTCTTTATTGCATTTATGAAAATTTTATGGTAAAATACGCTCTAGGTGGTTTGCTAACTGATGGTTCCCGCCCCCAAAAAGGGGGAGGTGGTGCTTATGAATAAGTATGAGTTTTTGTATTTATCGGCTTTAACGCTGATTACAATCATAATTCTGCTCATTAAAAGCCAATAGCCGTCGTTAGCCCAACGACGGCTTCTTCCTAAATGTAGCAAAGATTTTAGGGGGCAGGTCATCGTAAACCGCCCAAAAGCTCCGCTGACCGGCGGGGCTTTTTCTTACTCCTATATTACCATTTTTTTTTTAGAGTTTCAACTAAAAAATACCGACGTTTACACCCCTTTTACAAATATTTTTTTACGCATAGCAAAAGATTGTCCGCGGGGTCAAAGAGTACGCCCCTAGCGCCGGCGTTTTGGGCGCATTCCACATCTCGTTCCTTATCGCCGAACATTACGGACTCCGAAAGCGATAGTTTAAAATCTCGAGCGGCTTGTATCAACAGGCCGCTTTTTGGTTTTCTGCAATCACATTCCATCGTAAATTCCGGTACTGAGCCATTTTTATGATGCGGGCAGAAATAGAAACCATCGATTTTAGTGGAATAAGCCTTCAAGGATTCGTTCATATAGGCGTGGAGGCGGTTCACGTCGTCAATAGTGTACATTCCCCTCGCGACGCCGCTTTGATTGGTTATGACTATCGCCTTATATCCCCTGCTGCGAACGTACTTTATAGCTTCCGGCGCCCCCGTTATCCACTCGAAATCCTCTATTTTGTAGAGATAATTCTTGTCAACGTTTAACGTGCCGTCGCGATCGAAAAATACCGCCTTGTCACACATAGGAAAAATACCCGCCGTCGTCTAAAATATCGACGTATTCCGCAACGGCTTCCTCAAAGTCGTAGAAGCCCTTGTCATAACCCGCCTCCAAGAGCTTGGAATTGTCGCTTTCCGTAAAGAATTGGTATTTGCCCCGCAAAACCTCGGGGAAATCCACATAAGTGAAAGTGCCTTTGCCCATGGCTTTTATAACGGCGGCGACCGCGTCGTTGTAGGAATGAGCCTTGCCGGTGCCGGCGTTGTAGATGCCGCTTACTTTGGGATGCTCGAAGAACCACATATTGATGTTCACAATATCTTTGACGTAAACAAAATCCCGCTTCTGCTCGCCGTCCTCAACCACGCCCGCCCCTTCAAAAAGACGCGCTTCGCCGTTTTCGTTTATCTGGTTATAGAAATGGTAGAACACGGACGCCATCTTATCCTTATGGTACTCTTGAGGCCCGAATACATTGAAATAGCGAAGCCCCGCTATTTGGCTCTTCGCCTTTGGCAAGAGATTTTTCACATACCTGTCGAAAATAAGTTTGGAAAAAGCGTATGGATTAAGGGCGTTTTCGCATTTGTCGTTCTCGTAAAAGCCGAACTTCCCAAGCCCGTATGTAGAAGCCGACGATGCGTATAAAAAGGGAATTTCCCGCTCCATAGCGTAGGAAAGCAGGGTCTTGCTGTACTCGAAATTATTTTCCACTATATAATTAACGTTGTATTCCATGGTATCGGAGCAAGCGCCTTCGTGGAAAATCGCCTCTATTTTTAAATCGTCGTACACACCTTCCATAACATTATGCAAAAAGGTATGTTTATCCGCATAATCAAAAAAGCGCAGCCCGAGAAGGTTCTTATATTTCTCCCCCTCGCCCAAATTGTCCACTATTAAAATATCGTTGCGTTTTTGTTCGTTAAAAGCGCGGACAAGATTGCTGCCTATAAACCCCGCGCCCCCTGTTATGATTATCATATTTCCTCCATTTTTTTCTTTAAAAACCGTTCTTTTCTTTCTTTTTCTTGAAAGAAAAAGAAAGAAAAGAACCAAAAGAAAGAAAAAGAATTTTAATAAAATAATATAAAAGTGTAATGGTTAAACTTAGATTTAAAGCTGTTAAAGTTTTTTCTTTTCTCTTTTTCTTTGTTACTTTCTTTTTCTCTTTTCTTTTTTTCAAAAAAGAAAAGAGAAAAAGAAAGTAAGGATTTTAAAGATGTCCTCTAATAGCCTCTAATAATTCTTCTTGACTTACCGCGTAAGTGCCGACTTTTGCGACGACTACGCTTGCCGCCAAATTGGCGAGCCTCGCGCTATCGGCAGGCGAGAGTCCTCCCGCGATAGCCGTCGAAAACACCGCTATCACCGTATCTCCTGCGCCGGATACGTCGAACACTTCCCTGGATTCCGTCGGTATATGCTCCGTCAGCGAGTTTGTCACCAATGTCAACCCTTTTTCAGAGCGGGTCGCTATCACGTTCTTGATGGCGAACTTTCTCATAACGTAGCGCGCAGCTTTCGCCACTTCCTCGTCCTCGTTTGGCACCCTTTCAACCATAATATCGTTTATCTCTTTCAAGTTGGGCGTTACAAAGTCCGCTCCCTTATACTTGCTCCAATGCACCCCCTTGGGATCCACGATAACGGGCACCCCATGATTATGCGCCTCGTCTATGGTAAACTTTGCAATATCCTCCGTCACTATCCCCTTTCCGTAATCCGAAATAATAACGGCGTCCATGCTCTCGTTAAGTCTTTCCGTTATATACCGCTTTATCTTATCCGCGTCGCTCTTAACGGGCGGCGACCCGTCCTCGAAATCGAGTCTCAACATCTGCTGATGCCCGCCTATCACGCGAATTTTCGTCGTAGTGGGCGACTGTGTGGCGATTATACCGCCTATATCCACTCCAGCCGAGATAAACTTTTCGAGCAAACTAGACCCGTGATTATCGCTCCCGATAAACCCCGCAATCATTACCTTGACCCCTAAAAGCGCCAAGTTATGCGCCACGTTCGCCGCGCCTCCGAGCGTCTCCTTCTCCTTCAAAACCCTCGTAATTGGCACCGGCGCTTCGGGCGATATCCGCTTCACTTCCCCGTAATAATACTTGTCCAGCATCACATCCCCCAGCACCAAAATTTTCCTGTTTCGTATCTTCCTCTCCACAAACTCATAAAGTTTCGTCATATCCATATTATTTTCCCTTCTTGGGCTCCGCCCAAACCCGGCAGGGGCGCTGCCCCTGCACCCCGCCAAAGGAGCTTCGCCCCTCTGGACTCCCATTTTATTGGTTTTAGAGTAGAAATTTCATGTTGAGCTAAAACCAGTTACTAAAGTTTTTTCTTTCTCTTTCT
>JAGBMX010000088.1 GCA_017634675.1 Selenomonadaceae bacterium
CCAACTGTACCATTAAATACTCTCCCTTTCGTCAATGAAAATTTTCTCGAAACTTTTCACATTATATCAAAGTCTCTTGCCTTATTCAAGAAATTTCTTCTTTCTTTTTCTTTCTCTTTTTTGTAAAAAAGAGAAAGAAAATGAAAGTAGCAAAGAAAAAGAAAGAGAAAAAACTTTAACAAACTCTATATTTTAGTTTTGCATACTAACTTTATGTTTTCACCCAAAACAGTTATTAAAGTTTTTTTCTCTTTTTTCTTTTGTTTCTTTTCTATTTTCTCTTTTTTTGCAAAAAAAGAGAAAAAAGAAAAGAAAAGTTTTACCATATTTTTGCTGCATTCCAGCCGATTTCTAAAGCTTTCATGTTCGCTTCAACCGTGTGTTTAGGGACTCTGTTTTCAACGGCTTTTTTTACTGCGTCAATACCGATAAACTCCGTAAGCCTTGTTACTGCGCCCAACGCTACAATGTTTGCGTAAAGCGCCGCGCCAACTTCTTCTACGGCAAGTTTCGTAATGGGAATTTTCACCACGTTTTTAAATTTCGGAACTTCCGGCACCAAATCTTCGTCAAGTATCAAAAGTCCGTTTGGCTTTAAATCTCCGTAATATTTGTTCGCCGCTTTCTGTGTCATGGCTAGCACTACATCCGGCGAAGTAACGTGTGGGTGATAAATCTGGTAATCAGACAGAATAACTTCCGCCTTAGACGCGCCGCCTCTGGCTTCAGGACCGTAAGATTGGGACTGCACCGCTTCTTTGCCTTCGTCCACGGCGGCTTCGGCGTATATTATGGCGGCGGTGATTACGCCCTGCCCGCCGGAACCGGAAAATCTCAATTCTTTCTTCAAGAGCGAGCGCCTCCTAATCTTTCTATCAATTTATTGTATTCGTCGCCATACTCTGCCGCGCGGGTATCCAAGAACACGCCGATTGGGAATTTCTCTCCCGTTTTTTCCTCGTCGCTCATTTTGTCCCAAGCGGCTTTCATAACGGCATGATCCCGCATCCACGCAAGCATATCCGCAGGACTGCCCATTTTATTCTTTCTGCCGTAAGAAGTGGGGCATTGCACAATGGCTTCCACGAAAGCAAATCCGTGATTATTAAGCCCCTGCTCGATTACGTCCGCCAAATGCTTTACATGATACGCCGTGGAACGCGCCACATAAGTCGCTCCCGCCGCTTTTGCCAAAGCAGATGGATCTAAGGGATGCGCCATGGAACCGTAAGGAGTGGTCGTCGCTTTTTTCCCTTGGGGAGTCATGGGCGAAGTCTGCCCGCCTGTCATACCGTAGATATTGTTGTTAAAAAGTATAACTGTTAAATCATGGTTGCGGCGGCAAGTGTGAATGAAGTGGTTGCCGCCTATAGCGGTGCAGTCGCCGTCGCCTGTTATAACTATAACCTTTAAATCGGGGCGCGCCATTTTTATGCCGGTTGCAAAAGGCAAAGCGCGACCGTGCGCCGTATGTAGGGTATCAAAATCCATGTACCCGGAGGCGCGGGAGGAGCAACCTATTCCCGAAATGATAACCGTATTGTCCTTGTTTAATTCGGGATGTTTTTCAATCGCCATAACTATGGCTTTCATCGCAATTCCGTTGCCGCAACCGGGGCACCATAAATGTGGCAATCTGTTTAACCGAAAATATTTTTCATAACTTCTCTTTATGCTGTCGTCCATCACGCTTTTCCTCCTTTCATCATGGCTGTTACCGCCGCTTCTATCTCTTCGGGTTCAAAAGCCTTCATATTGTATTTGCCGCAAAGCGCAACGTCTGCGCGACCTGCGACGGCGCGTCTGACCTCGTTTACAAGCTGCCCGTAATTTAGTTCCGCCACGATTATTCCCTTAACCTTATCCGCAAGTCTTTCTATCGCTTTATCCGCAAAAGGCCATACGGTTATAAGCCGCAAAAACCCAACTCGTTTTCCCGCTTCTCTCATGCGGCGAACCGCTTCGTAAGCAGTCCTCGCCGTACCTCCGAAAGACACCACGGCGTATTCCGCGTCGTCCATAAAATATTCTTTCGTATGGATAATTTCTTCGCCCACACGAGAAATTTTTTCATGCAACCTTCTGATGGATCTCTCCGTAACTTCGGGGCTTCCGACGGGGAACCCCGTTTCGTCGTGAATAAGCCCCGTAACGTGTATATGATAACCCTTGCCGAAATCTGCGATGTTTGGCACCAAATCATAGTCCGGCTCATAGGGTTGGTAGCCTTCGGCGCGTGTTTTCTTGGGCTGACGGCGGGGGTAAATTTCAATTTTTTCGGGAAGTTCCACTCTTTCTCTTAAATGCCCCACAATTTCATCCATTAAAAGTATAACGGGAGTTCTGAAACGCTCGGAATAATTCACCGCCATAACGGTGGTATCGTAAGTTTCCTTTACGCTCCAAGGAGAAAGCGCAATAACGGGATGATCCCCGTGAGTGCCCCAACGCACCTGCATAACGTCCCCTTGAGACGGCGCGGTCGGCTGACCCGTGGAAGGGCCCACCCTTTGCACGTTTACAAGGACGCAGGGAATTTCAGCCACGGCGCCGTAACCGATAAGCTCCTGTTTAAGAGAAAATCCCGGGCCGCTTGTTGCGTCCATTGATTTCATGCCCGCAAGGGATGCGCCTAAAATCGCGCCCATGCTTGCAATTTCGTCTTCCATCTGCAAAAACTTGCCGCCGCATTTGGGAAGCATTCTTGCCATAGCTTCGGCTATCTCCGTAGAAGGAGTAATCGGGTATCCGGCAAAAAAGCGAACGCCCGCCGCGATAGCAGCCTCCGCGCAGGCTTCGTTGCCCTGCATAAGTCTCGCTTTCATTATGCTTCCTCCTTATCTACAAAAATAGCGTAATCCGGACACCTTAACTCACACTGCCCGCAAGCTATGCAATCTTTTCCGTTTACTATCTCAATCTGCCCTAACGTGCTTATAGCCAAAACCTTTTTGGGGCAAAACGCCGCGCAAATCCCGCAGCCTTTGCACCTTTCGGATTTTAACGTTATCCTTCCCTTCAACTTGAATCCTCCCCTAAATCCACCGTGTTTTCTTACTTTTCATCAATAAGTCAAAATAATAGCAGAATTTCAAAAAAAAATCCACCCTTTGACGGCGTGGATTTTTATGTTTTTTTGTATTCATGTTTTTTTGAGTTCCATTTTCAATAACTTGGATGCGCTTTTACATAGTCTACAGGTCTAGACCAATCCACATGAACCTTCGTACTGTTCCAAAGGCGCGTTAGAGCGAGTTTTAAATTTTCCTCGTTTTCCAAGGGATCTATTTTTTCTGCGGTAAAATCCATCAATGTTTCGTGCGGAACATTTATCTCATGAACTTTATTCAAATAATCCTCAACAAGTTTCTTCCCCTCGTCATTTGCAAAAATGACGTCTGCGCTTTTCTTCTCCCCATCATATTCGATGACTCCCAAATCTTTGCCGTAACTAATCGCCACACTGTACGAAACCGCCATATGTTTCAACTCCTTAATAGAGATAATTCCTTCTCTTAAGAAACATTATACGAAATAAAAGCAACTTTAGCAAGGAAAAGATAAGTTTCTAATCTTCAACTGAAGAAAGCTGCCTGTCAGCAGCTTTCTAAGTTTCTACATAAAGCGTTTTCACACTTATGTTTATCTCTCGCACAGCCATGCCCGTCATAAACTCCACGGAATCCCGCACCTTGCTTTGAGTATCTCTTAATGCGCTTGGCAGATGATTGCCGTATGAGAGGACTACGTCACAATTTATCTTAAGCCCGGCATTTCCTTCCCTCTCTCGTTTTATAGAGATATGAGCGATTTTTTTCACAAATTCCTTGGCGCGAACAGCTTTTTCAACTATGGACTTTATCGCCGAATCATCTATAACAAGTTTACCGTAATAGCTAAATACCGGTCGTACTATAGATTTTTCTCCTAATTTTCGCCTATTGGTGGAAGAACGCTTAAAAAAAGATTGCAAGGGATCGATTAAAAATCCGGAAAAATGAGGTTTCAGTTCAATTGTAGGCACAGGAACTATATGCTTGCCTTCCTTTAAACGCATATCCCTGGCTTCTTTCATCTCGGCTCTGGTGGCTATGTCTTCTATTCTGATAATCTTTTGTATGGAAGGCAACTTTAAAATTTTCGTTATCTTATGCACCATATTTTCGGATGTGCCTAAAATCAAGATACGGTGAGGTTTTGCCGCCTCTATTGCTCCTCGTACTTCCTCCGCGTGTCCGGGCAACACAAAAATAGCTCGACGCACCGCCATAATCTTGCTCATTTCAGTCTTCGCCGAATGTCCCGCAAGAATTTTACCGTCTTTTATAAGTATTCCATCGTCTATAATAGCGTCCGCCTCTTCTTCTCTGGCTATCTTTAAGGCTCGATGGCTTTTTCCGGTGCCGCTTGGTCCCACTAAGGCTACTACATCCATCTCCCTTTTTCCCCCTCTAAACCGCCAAAGGGCGCATTTCTTCCTATTTTTTTAAATCATAAATCTGCTTGGCGTATTTATCGTCCAGTTCAAACTCGCCCAGTTCTATATTGTGTCTGGCGCCTATTCCATGATAATCGGAACCGCCCGCTACTATCAAATTTCGTTTTTTTGCGTAATTTAGATACCTCGCTGTGTCTATATCGTTATGTTCCGGGTAAAAAGCCTCGATGCCGTCCATACCTAAATCCAGAAGTTCTTGAACCAACTCGTCGTTATAAATAAGCTTAGGATGCGCCAGCACCGCAATTCCTCCGGCGCTGTGAATAAGCTCGATAATCTTTTCCACACTTAGCCGAAAATGCGGCACATAGCAAGATTTACCCCTCTCAAGCAAAGTGTTAAAAGCTTCCCTAACTGTTTTAAATATTCCCTTTTTAACAAGGACACGAGCTATGTGCGAACGACTTATTGACCTGCTGGCGCCCGCAAGAGTCAATACTTCGGTTTCTGTAACGTCATATCCTTCCGCATTGAGTTTTTCGACAATCTCGCTAAAGCGAGTCCATCTGGCTTCCGATACTTCAACGAGATTTTCCCTCAATTCCTCGTTGAATATATCTATATTATACCCTAAGATATGAATTTCATTTTTTTCGGAATCTGCGCTCATCTCGATGCCGGGAATTATATTTATTCCAGTACTCGGGTAGAAGCCTTTGTCGTAAAGATCCGCAATACCGTCTATCGTATCGTGATCTGTTATACCTATGTACTTTAAGCCTAATTGCTTTGATTTTTCCACTATTTCTTCGGGGGAACATTTACCGTCGGAAAAATTCGTGTGAATATGAAGATCGCTTGCCATTGTTATCTCCCAATAAAGAGCCGTTCCCGCAAAAAGCGGGACTAAATTAATATTAAGTAAATTCTACAAATCAAAAAAAAATCCTTTAAAATATTTCGACTTATTTTTAAAAGGAAAATACCCCGCTATCGTCAAGATATGCTAGCGAGGTATTTCCTTTACCTATTTGGAATTATGTTTAATGAAATTTTCGATTCTTGCCAAGGCTTCCGAGATTTTATCTATGGCGGTAGCGTATGAACAACGCACATGCCCCTCGCCGCATTCCCCGAAAGCGCTGCCGGGGACAAGCGCCACATGTTCTTTTTGCAGCAACTTTTCCGCAAATTCATCGGAAGTCATGCCCGTTGGCTCTATATTGGGGAAAATATAAAAAGCGCCCTTAGGTTCAAAAGTGGGAAGCCCCATTTTGGTCAATCCATCATAAATCAGATGACGACGACGATCGTACTCGGCGACCATTTTCTTCATGTATTTTTCACCGCGACGCAACGCCTCTATCGCCGCAATTTGAGCGGTAATAGGCGCGCATAACATGGTATATTGGTGAATTTTCGTCATGGCGGCGGTAATCGTGGGATTTGCAAGGGAATAACCGATACGCCAACCGGTCATAGCGTAAGCTTTAGAAAAACCATTCAGCAAAATCGTACGTTCCTGCATTTTGGGCAAAGAAGAAAATGCGATATGCTCCTGATCTCCGTATGAAAGATCTCCATAAATTTCATCCGATATTACTATCAAATCGTGTTGCTCCGCAAAATCGGCAATAGCTAAAAGATCCCGGCGGCTCATAACCGCGCCTGTCGGATTGTTTGGATAACCGATTAAAAGGACTTTAGTCTTATCCGTAACGTAAGGCTCAAGTTCTGCGGGAGTTATGCGAAATTCGTTTTCTATTTTCGCCGCAACGGGCACCGCAACGCCTCCCGCCAAAGTCGCGCAAGCAGCGTAAGAAACGTAACAAGGCTCGGGTATAAGCACTTCGTCTCCGGGGCTTACAACTGCCCTTAAAGCTATATCAAGCGCCTCCGATACCCCGACCGTTATCAAAATATCGGTTGCGGGATTATAGGCAATATTAAACTTTCTGTTGTAGTGATTTGCAATTTCCTCTCTAAGCTCCATCATACCGCGATTTGCGGTGTAAGACGTATATCCCTTTTCAAGACCGTACACGCAAGATTCCCTGATTGACCACGGCGTAACAAAATCCGGCTCGCCTACGCCAAGCGAAATGACATCCTCCATACTTGCGGCTATGTCGAAAAATTTTCTTATGCCCGATGGTTTAATAGCGTTCACCCTAGGAGATAAGCGATCTTTCCAGTTATTGCTCTCATTCATGGCGACACCACCAATCTACGATCCCGTTCTTTATCCGTCATTAGCACCCCGTCTTTTTTATACGGTTTAAGCATAAAATGACTGCGGGTCGCCGTTACGCCCTCAATGGTTGAAAGTCTGGTCGCTACGAAATTCGCCACTTCTTTTAATGACTTACCTTCAATAATTACCAAAAGATCGAAAGAACCGCTCATAAGATAAACGGTTCTCACCTCGTCAAAGCGATATATACGCTCGGCTATGGCGTCAAAACCCACTTCTCGCTCAGGGGTAAGATTGATTTCAATAATGGCAGTAACCGTATCGTCGCCGAATTTTTCCCAGTTGACGAGGGCATTGTACGATAATATAATTTTGTCTTTTTCAAGTTTTTTTATTGACTGCTCAACTTCGTATTCGCTTTTTCCCAGCATGGCCGCAAGTTCTGATACGGGTCGTCTTGCATCGTGCTCTAAAAGTTCCAATAATTCACGCATAAAAGTTCTCCCTTCGTATTGTTTTTCAGACTTTTTACAACAAATATAATATCACAAAAAATAGGTAAACTGCAATAAAATTTTATTTTCTGGTAAGTTTCCATAAAATATGATAAGATACATCTTGTTGTTGTAATTTGCTTTCTCGCCCTAAGGCTGAAAAGCAAAACGACGGAACTTTAAATTTGTATCAATTAAGGTTGGTGAAAACATGAAAGTTACCAAGGAGGATATTTTGCACGTCGCATCCCTGTCCAGACTAAGGGTGGAGGAAAGCGAAACCGAATCCTATCAGGCGGAACTTGATAAAATCATTTCCTATATGGATATTTTAACGAGCGTAGATACCGCAAATACGCCGCCCACCACTTACGCCCTTCCTATGGAGAACGTGTTCAGGGACGACGTTCCAAAAGAGTCTCTTAGTCGCGAGCTTGCGCTCTCCAACGCCCCCGATGAAGAGGACGGATATTTTAAGGTGCCTAGGGTTTTGGAAGAATCGTAAGGAGGGGAAACAGTGAAGCTTTATTTTGAAACGGTTCACGGTATTCACGATAAAATCGTAAATAAGGAAATAAAAGCCGCCGAAGTTGCGGAAGCCGTCGTTTCCCGTTTGGAAGAAACGGAAGGCAAAGTCGGCGCATACTTGGACGTTGAAAGCGAAAAGGCTCTTAACGCGGCAAAATTGACGGATGAAAAAATCGCAAAGGGGGAGCCAATCGGATTTTTGGAGGGAATCCCCGGCGCTATCAAGGACAATATCTGCACAAAAGGCGTAAAGACCACTTGCGCCTCCAAAATATTGGAGAATTTTATTCCGCCCTACAATGCGACGGTAATTGACAAACTGACCGCGGCGAACTACGCCTTTTTGGGCAAAGCCAACATGGACGAATTTGCAATGGGCGGTTCAACGGAAAATTCCGCTTATAAAACCACCCATAACCCGTGGGATATAGAACGTGTGCCCGGCGGAAGCTCCGGCGGCAGCGCGGCGGCTGTCGCGGCAGGCTCCGCTTATTGGGCGCTCGGCTCGGACACAGGCGGCTCCATTCGCCAGCCCGCTTCTTTTTGCGGCGTGGTAGGGTTAAAACCGACTTACGGCAGAGTTTCACGCTACGGACTTGTCGCCTATGCGTCTTCTCTCGACCAAATCGGCCCCATAACCCGCGACGTAACGGATGCGGCGAACATTTTAAACATTATCGCAGGGCATGACGAAATGGATTCGACTTCTAGCAAAAAAACCGTTCCAGACTTTACAAAGTCCCTTATTAAAGACGTTAAAGGTCTAAAAATCGGTTGCCCCAAAGAATATTTTGCGGACGGCATGGACGGCGAAACGGAAAAATCCGTGCGAGATGCGATTGACGCTTTGAAAGCTATGGGCGCAGAAGTCGTTGACATCTCGCTTCCACACACGAAATACGCCATCTCCGCATATTATCTGATAGCCCCCGCGGAAGCTGCGACGAATTTGCAGCGTTACGACGGCGTAAGCTACGGAGAAAGGGTTGACGGCGAAGACATTGTTTCCCTTATGACAAACACCCGCACGGCAAAATTCGGCAAGGAAGTCAAACGGCGCATTATGATTGGCAACTACGCCCTTTCCGCCGGATATTACGACGCTTACTACTTAAAAGCATTAAAAGTCAGAACCTTAATAAAGCAAGATTTTGAAGACGCTTTCAAAAGTGTGGATATTATCGCGACGCCGACGGCTCCTACCCCCGCTTTTAAAATAGGCGAGATGGCAGACCCCCTTCAAATGTATCTGCAAGACATCTACACCGTACCCATAAATTTGGCGGGAGTGCCGGGAATTTCCGTACCCTGCGGATTTACTAAAAGCAATCTTCCCATAGGCTTGCAGCTTATAGGCAGACCCTTGGACGAAGAAACCGTACTTCGCGTCGCCTACGCTTACGAACAGGCGCATGATTGGAAGGACAAAAGAGCGGGAGGCGAAGCGTAATGCAATATGAAGCTGTTATAGGACTTGAAATTCACAGCGAATTAAAAACGAACACAAAGATTTTTTGCGGGTGCAAAACCACTTTCGGCGCAGAGCAAAACACCCATGTCTGCCCCGTATGCCTTGGTTTACCCGGGGTACTCCCCTCCGTAAACAAAAAAGTGGTGGAGTTTGCCATAAAAGCGGGGCTTGCCACAAACTGCAAGATAAACGAGTACAGCAAGTTTGACCGCAAAAATTACTACTACCCCGACTTACCCAAGAACTGGCAGACCTCCCAATACGATTTGCCCATAGCGGAACATGGTTTCGTAGAAATTTTGGTTGACGGCGAAAAGAAGAAAATCGGTCTTACCCGCATACACATGGAGGAGGACGCCGGGAAATTGGTACATTCCGGCACGAACATCAAAGACTCCGCTTCCTCAAACGTGGACTATAACCGCACGGGAGTTCCTCTAATCGAAATAGTCTCCGAGCCGGATATGCGCTCCGCCGCGGAAGCCAGGGCGTACATGGAAAAAATCAAGGCAATCCTTGAATACATCGACGTATCGAACTGCCGCATGGAAGAAGGCAACCTAAGAGCCGACATCAACGTATCCCTTAGGCCCGTCGGAGAAGAGAAACTCGGCACCCGCACGGAGATGAAGAACATCAACTCCTTCAAAGCCTTAGAGGACGCCATAAACTACGAAATCGAACGCCAAACCGAAGTCTTGGAGGACGGCGGAAAAATCGTCCAGGAAACGAGAACTTGGGACCCTGCTCGTGGCGTAACCCTTTCCATGCGCAGCAAGGAGGACGCGCACGACTATCGCTATATGCCGGAACCCGACCTTCCTCCCATCGTCACATCCAAAGAGGAAATCGAAGCCTACAGAAAAAGCTTGCCCGAACTTCCCGACGCAAGACGGGCGCGGCTTGAATCTGAATACGGGCTGTCCGAATACGACGCAACCATTATCACAAGTTCAAGGGATATGGCGGAGTATTTCGACGGCGTTGTAGCGACGGGCGCAGACGCCAAGCAAGCCGCCAACTGGATAATGGGCGATCTCTCCAAAAACCTCAACGCAGACTCCATCGCAATCAAAGACTCCCCCGTTGAAGCAAAACGACTCGGCGAGATGATAGGTCTTATCGAAAAAGGCACCATCTCCGGCAAGATCGCCAAGCAAGTTTTCGCCGAGATGTGGAAAAACCCCGACCCGCCCGAAAAAATCGTTAAAGACAAAGGCTTAGTCCAAATCACCGACACCAAAGCCATCGAAGGTATCGTCGACGAAGTTATTGCCAAAAACCAAAAGGCGGTCGAAGATTACAAAAACGGCAACAAAAAAGCCATCGGCGCCTTAGTCGGTCAAGTAATGAAAGCCTCCAAAGGCAAAGCCAACCCCCAAACCGTCAACCAACTCTTAGCCAAAAAGCTCGAAGAGTAGGGCAACAAATTTTAAAATCTGCTTGCGTGTGATAATGAAGTTTGCTATAATTGGTTTCGATAAATGTTCAATCAATTACGGACAAAATCCCCCGCAAGTCGGCTACTTGCGGGGGATTTCTACGTCTTTTCGAAGAAGGGAAGACGCTATACCCTCAGGCGAGTTGCCTACTTATCGCCATCCCACCATTTACAAATAATGTGAGACACAATATTTGCTATCACGGCGATAACTACGGTGATAAAATGTTCGATCAATTTGCGGACACCTCCTTTCACCACGAGGAGGGGGAGTAGGCAACGTCTATTGTAGCATAAAACATGGAGAAACTCAAATGAAGAACATAATAGTGTTGGGACTTGATTTTGGGCAAAACAATTTAGAGATACGAGATGAAAAGGGAGAATACGGCGGAAACTTCAAAACGCTCGGCGAAGGGATTATAAAGTATATTATTTACTTATTGGAGCGGGAGCAAAAAAGCCTGGACTATATTTTTGCGCTTACAACGGAAAATAGCCAAAGTTGCGAGTGGTTCAGAGGGGTTTTCCCGCAAATCCCCATGGAATTTTTTACGCTTGAAGGGGCGCTGATAAAGGATAATTTGCCGTTGGCGACGGATATTTTCGGGAAGATAACAGACTATAAAAATTCCTCGGACGAAGAAATTGAAATAAATTTCGGCTTGTCGGGGGATTTTCGATACAATTCCATCGTGTTGTCGCTCGTAGAACTTGCAAGATACGATGATTTGAATATACGCGGGATTTTTTACTTGAACAGCGCGGCGCCTCCTGCGGTTATCGAAGAAGTTTCCCCCTTTTTAAACATTCCCACCATTGCGACGGGAGCGGAAGAGTTTGTGTTTAACGGGAACACGCGGAAACTGAGAAAATTTTTCTCCGCAAACGAGGCGAGAGATCACCTTAAAAATCTGCTGGAAAAGATGACGGCGTTTTCTGATACCCTCAGAATTTGCGGGAGTTACGAAGTTACCGAAAAGGCTTTGACAGACCTTAGCGATGCCGTAAAAAACTACGAATTGTATTTAAATCTACGCCTGAAAAAACTTTTGGATAAGACAACAAAGCTTTCCGAAATCCTTAAAAACTGCGCGGACAGCGACACGGCGGAAGCCGTTCTGAAGGAACTTGCCGATGCCGTGAACGAGTACAAGAACCCCGCAAGCATAAAAGAAACTGTGGATTTAAACGAGCTTTACTTCACCGAATTTCTGTCCAAGATAAAACGGGAATATCAGGATGTGCTGACCGAATCCACCCCCATAGACATAATACGCTGGTGCTTAAAACGGGGATTTTTGCAACAAGCGGTGACTTTTTACGCCGAGTGGCTCCCAAGGTACTTAAAGGAAAGCGGTCGCCTAAAAGTCTTAAACAAAAGCGTAATCGAAGATTGCAAGGAAAATTCCGGCGCATGGTCGCATTGGACCAATTATCTCTTTAGAAATTATCTGCCTAAAGGCACTCTAAAACCAAATGTCGATCAAGACGACCTCAATTTGCACAAAGAACTCTTACAGGTCTATAGAAGCGGCGAAATCAACAAGGTTTTAACAGCGCTTAACGGCAGAAACGAAAAACTTGAAAGTTTGCTTCTATACATACGGGATTTTTGCGAAAATCATACCGCAGAGACTGCGCCGGAAGCTATAACGAAGTTGCCGCCCGACGACATGATCAGAAAGTTGATGCAAGCAATTATCCCCGGGAAAATTAAATTCGAAAGATTTGTTTCCTCCAGGATAAAAAACGAAAAAAACGTGGAACAGGTTTTAATCAAGGCTTTGGCCGCTTTGCCGAAAAATCGTATCCAATACTTCTACGATTGCAACGAAAAAACCTTGCCCGCCGCAAACGTATGGCGAAAATTAAAAAGCCGCCGCGAAGTTTTTGACATCATGCTCAAAAACAAAATCATCGCCACGACTTTAAACGAAGACAAACTCCTAAACTTTGTCCAAAGCTACGACTTAATTGTAAAGGGTCTCAGAAACAAAATCGCTCACGCCGTAGCCGACAGCAACACCATGGAAAATCAGGACGATATTATAAACATTATATCCGAATCTCTCGATTTTATCGACGATTGAGTTTAAGGGCGAGTTTTTACTTTCTTTTTTCTCTTTCTTTTTTGTAAAAAAGAAAGAGAAAAAAGAAAGTAACAAAGAAAAAAGAGAAAGAAAAAACTTTAATAACTGGTTTTGTGAACAACCCGGAACTTCCGGCGTACGCAACCGGGAGTCCAGAGGGCAATGCCCTTTGGCGGGGTCAAGGGGCGGCGCCCCTTGTGGGGTTTGGGGCAACGCCCCAAGAAAGCTTCGGGGTAAAGATGGGATTTGGAAAGATAGTTAAAGTGACGGAGGGAGGATTGGCGGAGGAGTTGGGACTCTCCGCCGGGGACAGGATTCTTGCCGTCAATGACGTTACGGTTCGGGATTTGATAGAGTTTAGCTTTATGTTCGCTGACGATGAGATTGATATGTTGGTGGAGCATGAGGACGGGGAGCGGGAACTTATTTCCTTTGACAAGGGTTACGACGAGGAAATAGGGGCAGAGTTTGAATCTGCCGTTGACGCTATAATGCCTTGTAAGAATCACTGCGTATTTTGCTTTGTGGACATGATTGCGCCGAATATGCGAAAAAGTTTGTCAGTTAAGGACGATGATTTTAGGTTGTCTTTTTTGTACGGCAATTTTATTACGCTTACAAATATGACGGACGCGGATTATAAAAGGATAGAAAAGTACCATTTATCGCCTCTTTACGTTTCGGTGCAGGCGATAAACCCCGAAGTGCGGACAAAGCTTTTAAGAACCCCCAGAGCCGCAAATATAATTAAGGATTTGGAAAGGCTTGAAAACGCCGGGGTATCGTATCACACGCAGATAGTATTATGCAAGGGAATAAACGACGGCGAGGAATTAGAACGTACCATACGGGAGCTTTACGAACGGAGGCCGAACGTGCTCTCAATCGCCGTAGTGCCGGTCGGGGTCACTAAATACCGAAAAGACAAATTTCCGTTGGAGCAGTTTGATAAGGATAGCGCAAAAAAAGTTATAGAGGATATGGAAGTTTGGCAGGAAAAGTTTAGGAATGAATTTGGCGAAACTTTTTTATATTTGGGGGACGAATTTTATATAACGGCGGAACAGGAAATCCCTCAAGAAGATTATTACGACGGTTATCCACAGCTTGAGAACGGCATAGGCTTAACGAGGAAATTTATACGGGATTTTGAGAAAAAGTTGAGAGACAACAGGTTCCATCCAAGCAAGTTTTCTTATTCAAAGCCTTATACCATAGACGTAATCTGCGGAGTGTCCGCAGGAAAGTTTTTGAAAGACTTGGCTAAAAGAGCCATGGGGGAACTTAAAAATTTAACGGTAAACGTTATCCCCGTAACAAACGGATTTTTCGGCGAACGGGTAAACGTATCGGGACTTTTAACCGGCAAGGATATTTTAACGGCGCTAAAAAACCGCCCAAATGAGAGCGACGGCATAATAATTCCCTGCGCCGCTTTACGGAGCGGAGAGGAGGTTTTTTTGGACGATTACTCGTTAAACGAGCTTAGAGCGGAATTTCCAAACGCAAAAATCGAAGCCGTGAAAAACGGCGGCAAATTTTTTAAGGCGTTGCAGAACTTTATAAAGTATAAATACATAGACAACGCAGACGCAATGAGGCTAAACAACGCCGGCTATATTTGAAGGACGCTTTAAAGAAAATTTATTTAGGTGGCTTTATGTCGATAATTTTCAATAAAAAACAGATAAAAAAAAATTGCGAGGATTTTTTTGCGCTTTACAACATGACAACCGGCGATATCGGCGCAATGTGCAAGCGAAAAATTACGCACAGCAGAGAGGTCGCTAAAAATTCCCTGTATCTTGCCAAAGAATTAAAACTTAACGAATATGATGCGACGCTTGCTTGGATTATCGGATATTTGCACGATTTCGCCCGCTTTGGACAGGCGATTGTCACTCGCACCTTTAAAGACTCCGACAGATACAATCACGCTCATATGGGGGCGAAGTTGCTTTTTCGTCGCGGGATGATAGAGGATATTATATTAAATTACGACGAAGTAGCCAATGAAGATAAAATCGTTATGAGAAAAGCGATTTATCATCACAGCGATTTGGTTTTGCCCGATAATTTAACGGAGCGTGAAATCCTGTTCTGCGACATTATACGAGAAGCCGATAAAATAGACATTTTCCGAGCTATCACAAAGGCGGGGTATAAAGAGATGTACGGCGCAGATAAGGCGGAGATCGCAAAAACCGATATAAGCCCCGAAATTGAGATGGCTTTTTATAATCATACCACGGCGGATTATAAAAAGCGCAAAACATTGGCGGATTTTTTGCTGGCGCATCAAGCGTTGTTTTTTGGATTAGACCTGCCGGCTGCAAGACAAAAGGTGTTAAAAGACGGATATTTTAATAAAATGTTCGACATCAAATTTTCAAACCCCGAAACGGAAGAGAAATATCAACGTATGAAAAAATGTTTGAACGAGTAAAGATTGATTTTCCATGACAAATTTATGGCTACTCCAAGCATCGGTTACGATGAAGGAAAAATTCTACAGTCGGAGAATATGAAAGATGATTGGAGCGTGATATTTTGTACAAAATTGAAATTTATGCTGATAAAGAGGGCGTAGAACCATTAACGGAATATGTTTTAGAACTGCTTCAAAGGAACGATAAGGACAGTCGAATTAAAGCAAGGAAAATTTTACAATACATAAGTTTTTTGGAGCAAAGCGGCACATTTATAGGACAACCGATAGTAAAGCATATTGAAGGCGACTTATGGGAACTTCGACCCGCCAAGGACAGAGTTTTATTTATGGTTATGAAACAAGGGAAATTCTTGCTTTTACACGTTTTTACAAAGAAAACTAAAAAAACACCGGAAAGAGAAATAGAAAAAGCGCTGGCGGAATACCGAGACTATATTGAAAGGGGACTTGATAAAGATGAGTAGAACGTGGGAGGAAGTCAAAAAGGAACTTTTTACGCCGGAAGAAATCGAAGAAGCAAATTTTAAAGCAAAATTTTTAGATACGGTTTTAAGTGCGTATGATGAAAATATGGGAATAAGTCGAGAACGCTTAGTGGAAATAACCGTGGAATTTTTGGAAAACTTGGAAATCAAAGAAAAAATCCAACGAAAAGAAAACAGTAAACTTGTCGCCTCCTAAGCGTTGATGAAGTGATAACAAGAAGTATGCCTAAATTACGCATTCGAGTTTACTAAAGTTTTTTCTTTCTCTTTTTCTTTGCTTCTTTCTTTTTCTCTTTCTTTTTTCAAAAAAGAAAGAGAAAAAGAAAGAAGGAATCTGACTGCATAGGAGAAACTAAAATGGCAAAACCGATTGTGGCGATAGTGGGCAGACCTAACGTTGGTAAGTCCACGTTGTTTAATAAGATAGGACAAAAACGCGTGTCTATTGTGGACGATATGCCCGGGGTTACCAGGGATAGGATTTATATGGACGCAACGTGGCTGAATTATGAGTTCACCATGATAGATACCGGCGGGATAGAGTTTGACGAGAGCAACGAGATATTGTTTTCCATGAGGAAACAGGCGGAAATAGCCGTTGAGGAAGCGGATGTCGTCGTGTTTGTGGTTGACGGCAGAGCGGGACTTACCGATGCGGATAACGAAGTGGGAAAGATACTAAGAGTTGCGAAAAAACCCGTGGTGCTTGCCGTTAATAAGGTTGACGGTAAGGAACGGGAAGCCGATATATATGAATTTTACGCCTTGGGACTTGGCGACCCTATAGGGATTTCCGCGGCGAATATGCTGAATTTGGGAGATTTACTGGATAAGATTGTGGAGTCGTTCCCAAAAAATACGGAGGACAGCGAGGAAAAGGACGAAATAGCCATCGCCGTTATAGGCAGACCAAATGTTGGCAAATCATCCATCGTGAATAAGATTTTGGGTGAGGACAGGGTTATAGTGAGCGATGTTCCCGGCACTACGAGAGACGCTATTGATACTCATTTTACGGTTGACGATATTAAATACACGTTGATAGATACCGCAGGAATGAGGAAACGGGGCAAGATTGAGGACGCTGTTGAACGTTACAGCGTGATAAGGTCGCTGCGGGCAGTGGATAGGGCCGACGTGGTGCTTATGATGATAGACGCCACCGAAGGCGTAACAGAGCAGGATAAAAAGATAGCGGGTTACGCGCATGATTCGGGGAAAGGCGTCGTTATTGTCGTAAACAAATGGGATATTTACCCGAATAAGCATGATAAATCAACCTTGCGGTTCACGGAGGACATAAGGGAAGAACTGGGATTTTTGCAGTACGCCCCGATACTTTACGCCTCGGCATTGACGGGGCAAAGGGTAAACAGGGTAACGGAGCTTGTAAAATACGTTGCCGATCAGCAATCAATGAGGATACAGACGAGCGTGTTAAACGAGCTTATAAGGGACGCCGTGTCCGTGAACCCGCCGCCGTCACACAAGGGGAAACAGCTTAAAATTCTCTTTATGACCCAAGTCGCCATAGCGCCGCCAAGATTTGTCATATTCGTAAACGACGAAAAGCTGATGCACTTTTCATATTTGCGTTTCATTGAGAACCGTTTAAGAGAAACCTTCGGCTTTGAGGGCGCGCCGTTAAAGTTTGTGGTTAGAAACAGGGACGAAAAGGATATTGAGTGAAGGCTTTATCGGTAGGGTGTAGTAAGGGAGATGGTATAATGATAGTGAAAAGAGCGAGAGCATATAGTTTGATAAACTTGATTTCTGAGGATAGAACGGTTTTACACTCACGCTTTTAAGGCTTGTTTTTTATGCGCGTTTATCGTACAATAGCATTGAAAAAGTTTCCGTAAAAGGCAGGCGATTTCATGGAACAAGCTGTATCTGCGGCGCAGGGTCACGCTAAGTACCGAGATACCGTTTTCCGTCATTATTTCAAAGACAAAATCAGGCTTCTTTCACTTTGCAACGCTATTTTGAACACACATTACACCGATACGGAAATTCTTGACATAACCACTTTATCCGGTGAGTTCTTCAACGGGCAGAAAAACGATATAAGCTGTACCATCGAGGATAGATTTTTAATTCTTGCGGAACATCAAACCTCCGTAAACGAAAATATGCCGTTTCGTTGTCTGTCTTACGTTACGGAAATTTTAAACAACCGTATAGAAAACAAAAGACTGCTTTACAAGAACAAGTTGATAACTTTTCCTGCGCCGGAATTTGTCGTACTCTATAACGGCGATGACAACGAACCGATAAAAAGGATAATGCGACTTTCGGACGCTTTCGGGGGCGGCGCTTATTCGTTGGAACTTATTGTTAAGGCGTACAATATTAATTACGGACTGCCTCAACCGCTGATAGAAAAATGCGAATATCTTCATGATTACAGCTTTTTTGTGGACAGAGTAAAAAAAGGTAAGAAGAACGGCTTATCAACGGACGACGCCATAACAGAAGCGGTTAAGTATTGCATGGAACATAATGTCATGAAAGAATATTTGGAAGAAAACGCCAAGGAGGTATTTACGATGGCAAGGACGGAATGGAATTTTGACGAAGCGAAAATGGCTTGGTTTGAAGAAGGCGAAGAAAAAGGAAGGGTTGAAGGAAAGGTTGAAGGCGTACTCACCAGTCTCAAAAATCTTATGAAGAATATGAATTTATCCGTCGAAAGAGCCATGGACGTGTTGCAAATTCACGGCGATGATAGGAAAAAGTATGCAGGGCTTGTTAATGCTTAAATCGTTATAATAAATTTGAAAAAGAAAATCCTTCTCAAAAAAACAGGTGTTTCCATAAATTTAGTTAAAATGTTATTGAAAATCAACAATTATCCGATAAAAAAGCTTCCGTATACGCAAAATATACGGAAGCTTCTTTATTGATAAAACTTAAATTTAATGTTATAATGACCGTGAAGTGAGTTGCTTGCGTGTTCGCGACCTCTTTTGAAAGGAGGGGCAACCCATGACGAAGTATGAACGCTATATGTTAATATTAGCCGTAATACAAGTTCTGATTGGCGTTGCTTCTTTGCTGAAGCAGCAACGCCGTTCAAAACCGATGTCTTGACGGAAGGGGCGTGATAATGTGAAGTTCGTCCCTTTCGAAGTCTAAAAAACAAACAGAGGGCGCAACGGAGCAAACGTCGGCAACTCTCTTCATTTGTTTCATTATAACATGAGATTTTTTTAAAAGCAAATGATTTTTGAGATTGTCACCGATTGTCACGGTCACTTCATAAAAATCACAAATTACACCCCAAGGAAAAGGCTATGAAGAAAATTTTAGGCGTACAATTAGACAAGAGAATATTAACGGATGTTTCGCAAAACGATGCGACAGCTTTTGTGAAAACCATGCTGAAAAAATTGGAGTACATAGAAAGAATTATAAACGGCGAAATACGAGCTGCCGGTAAAAGCGTTAAGTTTTTGCGACGAGATGGGAACAAGACCGCCATTAAATACCGTTTCCGCAAACGGCGCTTTTCGTTTGTATTGGGGAAAAATATCTTGACCTGCGTGAAACTAAGCAATCACGACAGACAAATAAAGGATATAGACAGGTTCCAAGGAAAACAAGCGGGGCTTGTCTATTACACTTTAAACGAGTTCAAGGAACTTTTGAATAAGTTTAACGCAAAGGATAATCTTACCCTCGCCAAGTATTTGACGCTTCCCGAACATTATGTACTGTCGGAGGCTCAAGAGGAGATTTTGGCAAATAGGTTCGAGAGCCTGAATTTGTCCGTGGTGGGCAACGCCGGCGCGGGGAAATCTCTTATCGGCATGAAGTGGATAAAGGAGGAGACTCAAAAAGAGAATAACGACGCATTATACCTTACCATGTCCGAAAACCTCGCCTATTCACTTTACGACGAATTTGAAATCGAACTGAAAAAAAGCTCCGTGTCGAATTTGAAAATAACGGCTATAGCGGATTTTTTTTCGGAGAATTTAGCAAAGGCGTATCCCGATTTGACCGATTATTCATTTTTAACGCCGAAGGAAAGTTTTGATTTTTTCAAAAACTTTTGGGCTAAGAAGATTAAGGGAGATATGACGGATTGCGCTACGTATTGGCGGGAAATTCACGGCTTTTTGCGAGGAGCCTTGCCTTTTGACTTAAATTTGAAAAACAAGGTTAAGTTGCCTAAGATTATAAGCGAAAACGAATACGCCAAACTACACGAGCTCTACGGGGAGAAAAATTACTTGCCATATAAAAATGTTGTCGATGTATACGAGAAATACCGGAACAGCTTGGCGCTGTATAAATACTATGACGACAACGACGCCGCCGAGATGCTCATGGAGTCGAATATTGCCGCGTCCGAATATAAAGCGGTTTTTTTGGACGAGTGCCAAGATTTGACCCAAAAGCAAACTTTGGCGATTTTGCTTGTCTTAACGGACGCAACGTCTAGAGTTTTCGCTTCCGACCGCTGTCAGATGGTGCAGCCCGTTTGGTTCAAAGAGGGTAGTTTACGCACCCTTGCCAATAAGCTTGACAAGGCTTGGGGGAGGGATGTAAACGAAGATGGACTTCGCGCAAAATATTTAAACTGCAACTTTAGGTCTACCAAAAGAATAATAGCCTTCCAGAACGCTTTGATAACTTTTTTCAGGGAAAACAATTCCCTTTCGCTAAAGCAACACGAGCTTATGGAAATTGAGTCGCCTGCGCTCCAAAGGGACGGGGTTAAGCCTATATGGATCCGCGCCAATGCAAAAAACAAAAAGGCCGTTCAAAACGGGTTAAGTGGAATTTCTGCGGCGGATATGCAGCTTATTACCGCAAATAAAACGGCGGACGACGAATCGAATTTGGACGTTGTGGAATGTAAGGGCATGGAATACCCCGCTGTTTTAACGTATAATTTGATGAAAGACGCGGGCGCAGATTTCCAGCTTGCTTTAAAATATTTTTACGTTGGGATAACCAGATCGTCAAATATCCTCTTGATTTACGACGAGTTCATTGAGGAGGATAAATCGCTGTTATCCATGTTTAAGCAAGCGACAAGCGACAATATCATAGACGAATGCAAGGATTTATACGGCGAGAAATCCTCATATTCCGGCAACTATATATCATACATAAAAAATTTGATTTCAAGCGAAGTCACCGTCGAAGAAAAAATGAAGGTGGCAAGAGACGCCATAGACTTTGGGCAATACAAATTGGCGCTTAAAATATACGAGGAAGTTTCTCCGACGGACGAAACCGTATATTATCTTAAAGGTAAGATTTTTGAAGGGGAGAAACGCTATGGGGACGCGCTTGACAATTACTTTAAATTAAGCGCAAACTGGCAAATTCAGGGTAAAAACAGGAAAAACGCCGTTGATTCCTGCTTTAAGGTAAAAAATATAAAACCAAATGATTTTATGAGAGCGTTAATATTAAAATATGGGAACTTGACGGAATTTTTCAGTATCGGAAAGGAAAAGTTTGAAGCGCGATACCGAAATACAATAGGGTTTTACGACGCATTTTTCGATGCTATAGAACAGTATGATACCGCAAAAAAGATAGTTTTAAAACAATTCGAAAAAAAGTGGCTGTGAAAAAGAAAAAGTTTTCACAGCCACTTTTTTCGCTTTTAAAGACAACTTGGCGCGCTCCACGCCTTTTTTTCTATTATGCGCAAATCTTTCTCGTTATTAAAAGCGTCAATCATCAGCTCGGCTAATTTCTTTACGCCCGTATATCCCCATAAACCGCCGCCTTCCACAAAGTTTACGAAATACGGGGTGTTTAGAAAATACGCCGCCTTTTGCCCCAATGCGAGGATTTTTTCGTTTTCGGTATCTGCGAACAACCGAATATCCGCGTGTTTCACCGAGGCTATGCGAATGTTTTCACGATTTGATTTAAGCCAAAGAAAATCCTCTTTATCATCAGGGGTTATAACATCGGCGAAAATATACGCGATATTAAATCCGTAAGTTTCCGAGAGGGTTTTGGCTAGGTGAAACGGTCTGTGGGTGAATGTGAGGTCGATTGCAACAGGCGTATCCCCTATTTGCTCCTTCGCTTTTGTCATAGCTTGATATGCGGCTTGTCTTTCGCATGAAAAATCAGGCGTTGCGATATTTAAAAGTTCCGCAATATCCTGTAATTGACGCTCGATTTCATTCAAGTCGTGAGTTTGCGGAAGGTAGCAAAAATCCTGACTAAGCCGCTCTTTTAACTCTTCCGCCGCAACGTGAAAAAAGGGATGCTGATAAATATTGACGGCAGACGCCGCCATATCTAAAAATTCATCATAAGACTTCAAATCGGGAAAATCTAGGATTTTGTAACCTGCGTTTTTTATTAACCTTATAATTTCGCTATCGTCGTCAATGGCAAGGTTGCCGCCGGCTATATTTACCTGACGCTTTTTCTGCATCGGTCGGAGCAGGCGAAAAATTTCACGCCGTTCTCTCTCCTCCGGGGTAAGGCTCTTTGTCTGCCTGATAGGATCCATGACACATTCGGCAAAATCAACGCTTGGGAAGCGTTCGCGAAGTTTTTTGTAAACGTATTTAAGATTTGTCCCCAAAAAATGATGGACGCAAGCGGTAAACACTAAGACAGCCCGAGGAAGTTTTGGCAATTCGTTTAAAATATGGGTTATACCTTCTATTATGAAAGTTTCGTGATCTCTTGAAGTTAAGTCCGCTTCCCTAACTTCGAGAGTCGAGAACCTATCCATAGCGCCCATTTCCGCCGCAGTTAATATAACGCCCCTCAAGCAAGCCGCCGCGCATATATATATTTGGTGGCTTTCCGGCAAAAGCATTCCGGTATGCACTATGTTCCAAGTACCGCGAGCAGGCGGCGAAAATTCCGGAGCGTGACGGAACGGCGAGGGAAAAGCTGCGTCTTTTATGGATATGAAAGCCCTTGACGGGGTGAAATTTATTTGTTTTAACAAAAGATTCCTCCGATTCAGCAAATCCTAGGCAGAAGTTCACCGCCGGGAGCGGGCAAAAACGTTTCCGCGCCGATTTCGGTTTTTATCGTAACTTTGGTTTTATGTTCGTCCGTAACTTCGCCTATAACGGCGGCGTTTTCTCCGTACGGAGATTTTTTTACCGTTTGCAAAACTTTTTCCGCATCGTTTTTATCAACGATAATTACAAATCTTCCTTCGGAAGCGAGATATAAAGGCTCTAATCCCAACATCCCCGTAAGCCCTTTGATTTCGTTTTGCACGGGAATTTTCTCTCGGTAAAGGCTTATACCCACATTGCTGGATTTTGCTATTTCGTAAAGCACAGTTCCCACTCCGCCTCGCGTGGCGTCTCTTATGGTATGAATTTCGGCGGAAACTTCGAGAACATTTTTAGCTATTTCCCATAAAGGCGCGCAGTCGCTTTCGATTTTTGCGTCTATGCCGAAACTGTCCCTTGCAAGAAGTATAGTTGCGCCATGCCGACCAATATCTCCCGTGATTATTACAACATCGCCCGCTTTTGCATATTTACCGCTTAAATTAGCGTTTGATAGTACTGCGCCTATGCCGGAAGTGGTTATAAAAACGCCGTCAATTTGACCGCGTCCCGCAACTTTCGTATCGCCAACCACTATTTTCACTCCCACTTCCGCCGCCGTTTCTTTCATAGAATTTGCAATCTTCTTCAAAGCCGCCGTAGGAAATCCTTCTTCGATAACAAAAGCGCAGGAAAGGTAAAGAGGTTTTGCCCCCATAGCGGCTAAATCGTTCACAGAGCCGCAAACTGAAAGTTTCCCGATATTGCCGCCGGGGAATTTCCATGGCGACACTATAAACCCGTCCGTTGTAAAGGCGAGTTTCCCCGTAAAAGACGGCAAAATAGCCGCGTCGTCCGCTGTTAAATATTCGTTTTTAAAAGCGTCGAAAAATATTTCTTCTATAAGTTCGTTCGTATCTTTTCCGCCAGCTCCGTGCGATAGCGTTATTATGCTTTTCATTGTTTTCGTTCCTCTTTCTTTTACACTCTCAGCGGGTCAGATTAAAATGCCTTAATTCAAATTTTTTCTTCGCCAGAAGAAAAAACTACATACGTCAGCATTTCAACAAGACGTCCGAGAGGCGGGAGATTTAAACTCCCGCCTTTCTTCCGATATAGAC
>JAGBMX010000089.1 GCA_017634675.1 Selenomonadaceae bacterium
AACAAAGAAAGAGAAAAAGAAAAAACTTTAACAAACGTAAAAGGTTAGTTTAGGTTAAAATTTTCGGTTTACACAAAACCGGTTGCTAAAGTTTTTTTTCTCTTTTTCTTTTGTTACTTTTCTTTTTCTCTTTTTTTTACAAAAAAAAGAGAAAAAGAAAAGTAAAAACTATCATCTAATAATAAACTCCACATTAACGGAGGCGGTAACTTCGGTGGAGCCGCCTTCGATGGGGGTGGAGGAGTTGGCGGCGGCTTTCATCATCATGTGAGAGGTTTCAAAGGAGCGGTGGTTTATGTTGGGTGTGGCGTGTTTTACGCCTATGATGCTTACGTTCAGGGCTTTTGCGACTATATCGGCTCTTTCTCTGGCGTTCTTAACGGCGAGGGCTATCGCTTCTTTTTCCAATGCGCTTGTGTTTTCCTTGTAAAAGCTCAGTGAAGACACTTGGTTTGCGCCTGCGTTAAGGGCTGCGTCAATGATTTCCCCCGCTTTTTTTATGTCCCGAATTTTTACCGTCAGAGAGTTTTCGGCAAAATATCCGGTTATCCTTTGCTCGGCGTTTTTTTCTTTGGAATAGGTAGGGTAAATGGTGTAACGTGAGGTTTTAACGTCGTCGTCCCTAACGCCGAAATTTTTTACGGCGGCTATAACGGATCTCGCCCGTTTGGCGTTTTCAGCATCCGCCTGCTTTGCGTCAAGAGAGCCGTTTTTAACGCTAAAAGTAATTCTCGCGGTATCGGGGGCAACCGTAATTCTCCCTTCGCCGTACGCGGATATAGTGTATACTTCGCTTTCGGCGGCAAATGCGGCGGTTGTTGCGATAAGTAAAAATGCGAATAGGTTTGCGAAAATTTTTTTATACATGAAAATCCCTCCAAAAATTCTTTTTTCGCCTTATATCAAGATTTTATGAAAATATTATCCACATACATACAAAACACCCCTTAACCCTTGTAAATCCTGTGCTTTAAAATTTTGCCTACATTTTTGCCTACAAAATAGAATTTTCGAGAATTGCAACCGTGTTCCTTTGCATTTCCTCTGTGTCGTGGGTGTAGAGATTTTGCGTTATGGTTGCGTCCGTATGCCCTAGGCGAGCGGCTACGTCTTTCGGGATTGCTCCGTTTTCAATTAATTTTGTGGCGTGTGTGTGGCGTAAGCTATGAAAATTTACTCCGCGAGTCCTTAACGCGTAACCAATACTCACGCGACTTACTGCTTTTCCGTTGCCGTCGGTGCATACTAACAAGCGACGAGTGAATTTGTCCGGCGCGTCTTGCGTTTTGCTTATTTGCCATAATGCGCCGTCTGTTCCTTCATAGGCGTGAAGATAGCTTGCCCCGGTTGCTATTTCGTTTTCCGCTTGCTTAGACTTCCACCTTTTGAGAATGGAAACAAGCTGACGATCCATCAATATTTCCCGTTTGCTTGTATTCGTTTTGGGAGCGCTAAAATAAAAGCCTTTTTTCGGAGCATAGACCAGTTGACGCGCAACATAAATCTTTCTTTCCTCTAAATCTATAGCGTCCCAACATAACCCTAAAACTTCCCCTAGACGCATCCCCGTGTGATATGCTATAATTATAGGCGTGTGGTAAGAGTGTCCGAAGGGGAACGATGTCAGCAGGTCTTTAAGTCTTTCCTGCCCGATAACATGACGTTCGATTATTTCCTTCGGCGCTCTTCTGGGGACTTTTATGAGCCTTGCAGGATTATCTATCCTCAATTCGCATGGATAAACAGCGTAGTCCAACGCATTTTTGAAGGTCGTGAGGATAGCTGTCAGCGTGTTCTTTGAATATCCCTCATCCGCAAGCGTCGAAAAAATTCTATCGACATCACGAGGGCGAAGTTTTTGAAGTTTCATATCTCCTACATACGGAAGGAGAATTTTTATGCGCCCGCATAAAGCGGCGTAGGAAGTCGCTCTTACTTCCTTTTTCTTTACCGCCAGCCAATCTGTCAGAAAATCCGACATGTTGATTTTTTCACTTACCAAGCTGATATTGCCATTTTTATATGAAGCGTACGCGCGGGTGCCTGCGTCGTACGCTTCTTTTTTCGTTTCAAAACCTCCTTTTTCGACGATTTTCCTTTTGCCGTCTAAGGTCTCTGCGTCGAAGTTGTAATACCATTTATTCCCGCGCTTGCGGGTGCGTAATGTTGCCATTATCATAAACCTCCCCGGAAAAAATGTTTGCAGACAAGCCGCGAAGGTGTTATAATGACAAGTGAAAAAGTGCTTGTCTGCTAAAACAAAACGCACCTTTTTTTGTCGCCGTCCGTGCTTCCAACACGGGCGGACTTTTTTATTTCGCCGTCGCTATGCGTGGCGGCTTTTTTTATTTTTGCAAAGTTCATTTTTGGCACATTGCAACTTTCCTACAACTTTGAAAAAATTAAAAAATAATAGCAGGAGAAAAAAATTTTTTATAGAATGGGTTAGTAAAACATCTTTATAAGAAGGTGGTAATATGGCGACTAAAAGTTTTTTAAAAAATATCAATATTAAAAGCTATGACCAAGCAAAAAATTTGGCTGAGGCTCTCGAACGCGCTGAAAGGCACACCGGCAAAGAAGTAATTTTAAAGCATTCAGTAACAGAAGTAAGGGGCGATAAAGCTAAGGATTTTATAATGCGATGCGGAGAAAGTGCTTTATGAGTGGCTACACTAAAGTGAATTTAATGGATTTATCCGAAGTGAATGAAATCGAAAAGGTTTCTGAAATCATTTCGGATTTTTCTTGTCCTTATAACATCGATGTTGAGGAATTTTTGAAAACAAAAGCTCTAATGTTTTCCCAACAGAGAATAGCTTCTACTTATCTAATATTCTCTTCCTATAAAGGAAAGCCGGTATTAGTCGGATATTTTGCGTTGGCTACAAAATATTTTCACATTGACGCAAAGAAACCCGGGGGTATTAGCAAAACTTTATTTAAACGAATAAAAAAATTTGCGGTACACGATAAAGAATTGGGTAAACAGATTATTGCTGCGCCTTTGATCGGACAATTAGGGAAAAATTATTCAAATAACTACGACAAACTAATTACAGGAGACGAACTTCTTAAAATTGCTTGTGATACCGTGCACGAAGCTTTACGCATTATCGGCGGAAAATTAGTTTATTTGGAATGCGAAGATACGCCGGCGTTAATAAATTTCTATGAGGACAATGGCTTTTATAATTTTGGCAGAAGAGAATTAGAGGGCGACGAAAAAGACAGAATGTCCGGTGCTTATTTAATCCAATTATTGAAATATTTAGGATAGGTTTTGTTAGCTTAAGTGGTTGTTGCAAAAAACGCAACAACCACTTTTTTATTTCCTCCATGTCAGCTTTGCCGTCGCTATACGCGGCGGCTTATTTTTTTTGCAACCTGTTCGGAAATTCCGAACAACTCAACTTTTATTAATACATTGTTTTTTCAGCAGATAACGGCGGAAATTTTTTACCGCCACATTCGCTTTCATAAAAAAATTCTAAATCTTTTTTGTCCATTTGAAGCTGCTTCCTTATAGCGTCAAACGTTTTTATCGGAATATAGAAAGCGTTTTCGCTATGTGTCCCTTCTTCCAACTTCTTAAAAAAATAATTCATGTGTATAAGGCAACGTGGCATTTCTTTATCCGGCGAAAGCTCCATTAAAGAAGCAATAAATTCTTCCGTAATTGGTGGTGCATAAAACGGATCAGACAGTATCGCTAAGTTTACTTTCGTTTCTCCGTCCTTGGCTATGTCAAATTTATCTAAGTAATTACTGACATAATCCATGTGTTCCATTAAGACCAAAACCGATGTTAAAACCTTTTCTTTTTCGCTCCTGCGAAGTTTTCTTTCTGCAAGAAGATAGGCGCAGTATGCGCCACTCATAGCCCCTAAAGCCGTTGTGATGATGTGCAAAATATTTTCTTCCATACATTACCCCTCTCTCTGAATAAACCAAACGACGATGAATGCGCCGACGAAAGCGGCGATAAACTCTAAAGCAAGCATGAAACTTCCTCCTTTCAAGATAACTTACTTAAATCTCTTAAATCTCTTAAATCTCTTAAAACTTGCTTAAACTTGAATAAGTCAACAAATAAGTCAACAAATGAGTCAACAAATGAGTCAACTTGTTCAAAAGTTGCACAAGTTCATTATAAAAACCGAAATTTTTATAAACGCCCAACCCGATACTTTATAAAAATGGCAGGTTTTATAAAGGCGTTTATAGGAACAAGCATTATACCTCCTCTCCGCCACTTACCTACATTTTTTATCGGCGTTTTCTTACATTTTATCATCGGCGGTAACAGCCCGTGCATGGGAGATTTTACTGGTTTCTTAGCTTAATGGCTTTTGGCACAAGAAAGAGGTCAGAATGAAATCTGACCCCTAACTTAATGACATTGCCGTATAGGCGGCTTTTTTTGTACATATTCGGCTTTTTTATCTTGAAAGGCGGAATTTGGTGACGTCGTTTTGAAGCTGTTGGGCAAGATTTGCCAACGATTCGCTCGCGTCCGTAATATCGTTAATCATTGCCGCTTGTTCTTCGGTTGCGGCGGATACGGATTGAGCGTTGTTTGCCATATCCCGGCTGAAGGAACTTGCTTCTTGGATGGAAGAGGTAATCTTTGCGGTTGCCTGTTCGGCTGCCGCCATACGGGAAAGGGACTGTTGAATTTGAGAGTAAAGGGTATCGATGTGCTTTTCCATAGCGGAGAAAACCTCGCCGGTCTTTTCGACGATTTTCGTACCCGCCTGCACTTCTTCGTTGCCCTTTTCCATCGCCTGCATGGCGTGCGCCGTATCGTCCTGTATGCCGGTGATGATGGCGGAAATATTCTGCGCCGCCGTACCGGATTGTTCCGCAAGTTTTCGCACCTCGTCCGCAACAACGGCGAAACCTCTGCCGGCTTCTCCCGCTCTTGCGGCTTCTATGGCGGCGTTTAAGGCTAATAGGTTTGTCTGTTCCGCAATTCCCGAAATAGCTTCGACGATATTTCCGATTTCCTTGGAGCGTTCTCCCAAAGTTTCAACCACCTTGGAGCTTGCGGTCATCTGCGTTGCCATCTTCGCCATAGCGTTCATGGAGTTCGCAACCGCCGCATGACCTTCTTTAGCGCCTTCCCTGCTTCTGTCGGCCGCATGCTTCATGCTGGTGGAGCTTGTATGCAGCTCCGTCATATCGTTCTTCAAATCGTCCGCTGTGTGGTTTATGTCTCCTAAGGTTGAAGATTGGCTTTCAGTCTCTTCGGCAATCGTTTGTATGTTTTGCGAAACCTGGTTGATGCTCTCCGCCGTGCTTTGGCTGCTAGCGGTAAGTTGTTCGGAAGCCGCCGCAAGCTGCTGGGCCGAATCCACAATTTCCTTTAATATGCCCGCCATAGAGCTTTGCAGGTGGTTCGCAGCGTCCGCCATTCGCCCTATCTCGTCGGTTCCCTTTACAACGAGGGGCGGGGCGCTCAAATCGCCCTTCGCCATTTTCTGCATGGCTGTTTCCACTTCTTCAAGGGGTTTTAACGACACCCTCAAAAATCCCAACACTATAATCCCGAATACAATGATAAGCACTACGGTAGAAGTTATAGTGGAGGTTAAAAAGCTGGATTGGAGGCGTTCCACTTCGGCTTTTGGCACTCCCATAAAGAGCATGCCTATTACTTTGCCGGAAGTATCTTTTATAGGCTCATATCCGCAGAAGTATTTATTGCCCAAAACTTCCGCCTCGCCCACAAAATTCTTTCCTCCCGTTATAACAGTGTCGATAACGGGTTGAGAAGCTTTAGTGCCTGTGGAGCGTTTGCCGTTAGACTGGAACGTCGTGGCGACTCTGGTATCTCCCGCAAAAATAGTCACATTGTTGCCGGTAAGTTTACCAATTTTATCCACCACATTGTTGGCGTCGTTTAAAAGCTGCTCTCCCTTGTAAATCTTGCCGCCCTCGACTCTCCATTGACCCGGATAAGACAAGTCGAGAATTTCAAGCGTCTGTCTGATATCGGCCTTAGCCTTATTTTCAAGAGCTACGGCAAAACCTTCGTTGGCGGAGCGATACCCCAAAAACACCAAGAAGACGCACGCTATAAGCAACAACGCATCGAAAAACAACATAGACTTTTTTTGTAGGTTCATCTTTAACACACCCTTTTTATTATCTCACTAATCATATTCTACAAATAAAAAAAAAACCCTTCCGTGTATTTCCATAAAGGAAGGGTTTTTCACATTTCAATCTTCACGGTTGCATAAATGAAAACTTTATGATAAAATACGTTCAAGCGGTTTGCTAACGATGGCTTCAAGCCCCCGAAAGGGGGTGACAATATGAGCGAATACGATTTTGTCTACATTTTGACGCTAACGCTGATAATGTTCATAATCCTCCTCATAAAAAGATAAAGAGCCGTCGGTAACTTAGCAGTACGACGGCTACCCTAATGTAACAATTTTGGGGGCAAGTCATCAAAGACCGCCCAGAGCCTCGCTTCCCCAAGCGGGGCTTTTTCTTACGCTTATGATACCATATTCCCAAAAATTTTTCAAGCAGATATTTTTACGGACGAATTTATTCTATTTTGACGACGACGCTCCATAATCTCATGCAATTCAGCAAGTTCTTCCTCATCCATGGGAGGGTTTTCAGGATCGTACTCATCCACGTGAGTTTCTAGATTTCTACACATTTCATCTATGTCTTCTTGTGTAACCTCTTTTAAAATTTCTTCCATAGTTTTTCTGATTATTGCCATATTCACCTTTTACACAGTTACAATTCACGGGTAGAAAAAAAATAGTGCTCTTCATGGTCAACCCCTCCGCCTTCGGCACCTCCCCTTTCAGGGGAGGCTCTCGGATTTTTCATTTGAGGAATAGTCACCTTCACATTGCCTCCCCTGAAAGGGGAGGGGGACCGCCGCTAGGCGGTGGAGAGGTCGACCATGAACGGCACTAATTTGCCTTTTGGATTGCGCATGTGAATAGTAACTTTATACAGTATCAAAAACCAAAATAAGAGTTTGTTTCAATATTTCCTATTAACCAAAGACCCGCCGCCGAAGCTTGAAGTCAAATCATAAGCCCTTACCGCGCTCGTCCTCTGTCTTGACTTATTCAGCCAGCTTCTCGCCTTATACATTATCTCCATATCCAAAGGCTTAATCTTTGCAACCAGTTCCTTAAACTCGTCAGTCTCCCTAAACGTATGCGACGGCAATGCTTTCATCTTGTCCACTATCTGCACCCGCTGATCCACAAGGGATAAGAACATATCTATATCCCCTTCTTTTATAAACTTCAAAAGCTCCTGCGTCATAGTCAAATATCTGCGCCAAAGAGATGCCGCAGCCTCATTTTCCTCACGCATATTCGCCCGCCGGTCCTTTCTCCGCTCTTGCCTTCTTCATCGCCTGCGCCCAAGCGTCCCGAAGCTCCGTTATTATCCCCTTAGCTTCCTCTATCTTCTTGGGATCGCTCTTCATATTCCCTTCAACCAGCCTATCGTACACATAATTATACAGTGGCAACAACTGATGGGAAATCTCATAATCCATATTTAAAGTTACCCGAAACTCCGAAATTATATTCTCCGCCTTCTGAATAAGCGTATTCGCTTCTTCATAAGACTTCTTCTCCAAAGCGTCTATACCTTCCCCCATAAACTTTATACATCCGTTATAAAGCATGAGTGTCAAGGCCTCCGGCGTAGCCGTCATTACCTGCTGGCGCTTATAGGCCTCCGCTGCGTTAAACATTCTATTCTTTTCCTCCTATTCTCGCCAACATTTTGTGGATAAGTCAAAGTTCCTTCTTTCTTTTTCTCTTTTCTTTTTTGTAAAAAAGAAAAGAGAAAAAGAAAGAAGCAAAGAAAAAGAGAAAAGAAAAAACTTTAATAACTGTTACTATTCACGGGGAAACTTTTATCTCCTATAACAAGTACGCGCCCGAGGCAACGTTGTCACCCCTCCGCCCTTCGGGCACCTCCCCTTTCAGGGGAGGCACTCTGATTATGCTTTAGAGCCTCCCCTGAAAGGGGAGGGGGACCGCGAAGCGGTGGAGAGGTGGCAACTTCGCCTCAGCTACCAACCTTTGAAGTCAACGAAGAAGTCGTAATGCGAACAGCGCCCCAACTACTGCTGGTTAAAGGTGACGTAGTTCATGGTCATAGCCATGCGTTGGAGGGCGATTTCCATAGCGTCGTATTTTTTGTAGAGGAGGTTTTCGAAGGTGGTCATTTTGGACTTGAAATCGCTCATTTTGCTCTGCCACTCTTTGATCTTGTTGCCAAGTTCGCTGTTGTCGTCGATGGCGTTAGAAGAACCGGAGTGGCTGCGAAGGTTTTTGAGTCCCGTGTTGAACACGTCGCCTAAACGTTGGGCGACGCCGCTTGTGCTGAAATCGTTGGTCTTGGTGGTGGAGTTGTATTCGCCCATCTTGCCGAAAATTTCGTATACGCTGTTTGGTTCGGCGGTGAGCGCCTGTTTCAGTTTGTCCTCGTCAAGCTCGATACGACCTTGATCCGTGTTGGTGCGGATGCCGATGTTGAAGGCGGAGTTGTACTTGCCGCTAACGCCTTCGACGGGGGTGGAGAGAGCCTCTCTCATTTTGCTGATGATGTCGCCGATGTATTTGTCGTGGTAAAGAAGTCCGCTCTTAGCCTTGTCGTTCCACTTTTCCACCTGCTCTTTGGTCATGGCGTCTTCTTGACTCTTGGTAAGAACGCCGTAATCGCTGTACTTCGTTTCGGTGTACTTGTCTTGAAGCTCTTTCAACATAGTGTTGTAGTCTTCGACGAACTGCTTTACCCTGTCAATGATGGCGTCTTGGTCTTGGCTGACCGTAACGACAGCCGCAGATTCGGTCTTGTCAAGAAGGGTGTACGTAACGCCGCCTATGGTTGCGCGGTTGTCGGTGATGTTGGTGTATGACCTGCCGTCGACCACGATTTCGCCGTTGGTGCCGGAAGTCTTCATGGTTTCACCGACGTTAAAGGTCTTGCCGCTGCCTTCGTTTACTATGGAAGAACCCACCGTGCCGTCGCCAATGCCTAAAGCCTTGAAGAAATTAGCGGAAAGCGCATCGTTCATTCTGAGGCTGACTTCATGACCTGCGCCCGCCTTGGTGTTCTCAAGGGTGAACTTGCCGTCGGTGAACGACGCTTTGAGGTTGGTGTTCATGCCGTTGATGGTGTTTACAACATCGTCAACGGTAAGAGTTTTAAGGGACGCATAGGTAAAACCGAAACTCTTGTTGCCGTTTACGCCGTCGTCTATGGAAAAGAAGAAGCCCGTATCAGTGTCGCTCTTTTTCTCGCCGTCGACATATATGTAATCTCCCGTGGTAACGGGATTGGTTGCGCTTGCTTCACTCCAACCCTCGTCGCTTGCAGCTACTCCGGAATCTACCGTTTGGGTGCGGTACTGTGTCTTTTTGATGGGATCGCCATTCTCCACGGTCACGGGATTGGTTTCTGTCGCCTCTGACCATGTTCCCGTCGAAGCGTCTGCGCCGTACGCCACTTCCATGGTTTGATACATGGTCTTAAATATGCGGTTGCCGTTGTATACGGGATCTGTATCGGTTGCCGCCGACCATTCGATTGTATCGGCGTCTTCGCCTGTACCCACGGTCTTTGTTTGATAACTGTAAATGGTATTGCCGTCTGAGTCCGTACCGTTTGCCGTGGCTTTTACCAGTACATTTCCAGTACCGTCTTCTTTAGAGTAGGTGTAAATGCCTGTGCTGGTATCATAATTTTCTAAGTTTACTTTGTTTCCGGCAATAAACTTCTCAAACTGGTTCGTCTGAGCGGAGGCGGTTTTTACAAGTATATCCCCGCCCGAGCCGGTGAGCGGCGTGTAACGCTTAACGCCTGATTTTAAGCTGCTGTCCTGAACTTCCCTTACGGATATTCCGTTTATTGTTATGTTCTTTTCGTATTCGCCGGTTTCGACTTCTTCGGTCTTTACCAGTATGTCTTTACCGCTGCCGTCCGCCAACCGGTAACGCTGAACGCCTTCGCCGTCGTCAACGCCTTCAACCAATGTCCCAAGCTGACCGTTGATATACTGTCCGCTCGTAAAGGGACTGGTTTCGCTCGCATCTGACCAATTTTCTTCTACGGCGGCTGTACCTTGCGCAACTTCTTGCGTGCTGTATTTAGTGGGCGTCACAACCGTAACGGGATTTGTTTCGCCTTTATCAGACCATTTGCCGGTGGTACTGTCTTTGCCGGTGGCAACCTCCATGGTGAAATATTTCGTTGTTTCGCCGACAACCGCAGACTTCACCAATATATCCGTACTATCGTCTTTCTTGTAACGGGTATACCCGTCCTCATCCCCAACTTTTGTGACTGGGTTGCCGTCAATCGTGGCGATTTCAGCCTCGGTCTTAACAAGCAGATCGTTGCCGGTGTTATCCGCTGCGCGATAGCGTTTTACGCCCTCTTCAAGGGTGTCGTCCGCTACCTCGTACATCGTCTTGCCGTTATATACCTCAATGTCACCGATATTAAGCCCCAAAAGTTCCGCAACGCTCTTAGAGCCGTCAAAACTTTGCTTTGTTCCCGTTATGGCATCAGGTGCGGTTGCCGAAGCGTCTAATGCGGTAAGTTCGCCGTTTTTAGACTCGCCCAATTTCAAATTCTTGAACAGATTCGCCGTATCCTGATTTTTTACGGTAATGTCAATGCTATTCTCCGCGCCGCCGTTCTTGTTGTAAAGGCTAAAGGTATCGTTCACCGTGTCATAAGAAGCGGTTATATTAAGCCCAATCTTATTTATAGCGGACGCCAAATCATTAAACGACTTATTCCCCGCGAGTTCCTCGTAAGTCATTGTAACGGTTCTGGCGCTGTCCGCCGAATCGCTCTTGCCATCGTTTATCACGAAAGACAAAGCCGCGTCCGAGCCTTTCACCGTCTTAGTCTTGCCGTCCCAATCCGTTACCGAGAACGTCCCGTCACCTTTATCGGTGATGCTCTGGAACATACTATCCTTTAAATTGATGCTGTCCTTATCCGCGCCGCTCTTTCTGCCGATAGATTCCGTAGACATCAAATAAGCGTTCGAGGAAAGCGCCTTCACCTCTACCTTATGGCTCATAGGCGCCGCCGAACCGTTCGCCGTCACCGTAAACGCCGTGCTGTTGTTCGAGCTTGCCGTCATGGCGTTCATCTTCGACTGCAATTTATAATCCGTCAGCTTCGAATTGTTGAAATTGTTGATACTGTTATATACTTCCGTATAAGCCTCCTTCTGCCAAGTGGCTTTCGTCTGCTGCTTATACATCTTATCATATTCGTTCTGTTTCGACATCATCCCCACTTTTACCATGGATTCAATGTCAAGCCCCGAGCCGGACAGCCCGTATATTCCGTTGACGCCCATTGTTATCCCTCCCTAGAACTTAGGCGTTCTTATCCAAGAAAGCTCCAATCCATTCTCTCGCTTTCTTTATATTCTCTATCATCTCTTCGGGCGGAAGCTCTTTTATAACCTCGTCCGTCTTTTTATCAACCATGCTCACGGACATCATGTCAACATCCTTATGATATTTAAACGAAATATCGCAGTTTATCTTGTCCATAAGCTCGTTCAGTTCTTCCGTAATAGCGCTTACAGACCCTTCGTCCAAAGGCGGCGTATCAACCTTTTCACCGTCAAACTCCACCCCGTTGTTCCACTCGTCCTGCAACTTCTCTATATCTTTAGTCTCCGTCACAGTCTTTTGCTGCCTTGTCGCCTCTTGCTCCACAGCCTTGGAACTCGCCGCTTTATCCGCAGCCCCCAGCACAATGGCTCCCGCCATAACGTCTTGCACTTTCCCTATCATCTTAATCCCTCCATGATTTTTTCTACTCTTCCTTGATAGTTACTGCCAAATTCCTTCTTTCTTTCTCTTTTTCTTTTTTGTAAAAAAGAAAAAGAGAAAGAAAGAAGCAAAGAAAGAGAAAAAGAAAAAACTTTATCAAACGCTTTTTCCTAGTTTATATCAAAACTTTAATATCTAGTTTATTAAAGTTTTTTTTCTCTTTTTTCTTTTGGTTCTTTTCTTTTTTCTCTTTTTTTTACAAAAAAAAGAGAAAAAAGAAAAGAACGAACTTACTTTTTAACGCGAGCTAACGCACTAAGATCCAATTTGCCGACCGGCATGGCGGCGCTTTTGTTTTCGTCTTGGATGGCGGAATAGATTTCGCCCCTGTAGATTTTGACGTGCCTTGGCGCGTCTATGGCAAGGCGCACGTTGTCGCCTTGAACTTCAACGACGTTTATAATTACCTCGTCGCCGATAACTATTGTCTGACGGGGTTTCCTAGTTAAGACCAGCATTACTCTTCCTCCTTTTCGGGAAAGAGTGGATGCTTTGTCTTGTAAGGACTTTTGTCTAGGACAAGCTGCATTGATTCGTTGTTTTTGGAATTAATGATAACCGGCGCCATAAGGTTTGCCGTCATCTTTTTTACGTCCCCGTGAGGCACCGTCAATATAGCGTATATCAAAAGATCTTCTTGGCTTTTTATTCCCAAGGCGTCTGTCGCCTCGTCGCCTATCTCGAAGGAGTAGTCCGGGAAGAATATGAAAGGATTAGTCACTAAAAAAGCCAAATCGGGACTTTTTAAAGATTGCATAAAAAGTATCGGGCTATCCTCTTCGTAAGGTATCAAGAGAAACTCGTGTTCCTCCTCAAAGGCGGGTATACCGTTTTTAAAATGCAGGATTTTATCTTCCTCAACCTCTATATCGCCAAATCTCAGCGTATTTACCTTCCGCATACAATCCCCCTTATGCGCGTCTGTCGTATTCACCGTAAGTAATCCATCTGTCTATGCTGCCTTCTTGTTTTATGTAAGTCTCCGCCTGCGCCGGCGTGAATTTTCCGTGTGCAAATGCGTCGGCCGGCTTTACGGTGGTTTCGTAACTTCCGGGATCCATTTGTCCCGTTGTTTCGCTCTTTTGCGTCACCTGAAAACTTGGCGGCGGCGGGATTATCATCTCTAATCCCTTAGAAGGATGAAACTTTGCCATCATATCGCTTTTGGCGTGTTCGGCGGGCAAATTCGTTCCCTTCTTCGCCCCGCGCTTTATCATATCCTGCGCGTCCGCATTCTTCTTGCTCATGCCTTGACGCAATTTGGATATTCCCTCTTCGGCCCTCTCCGCCGCATAATCCTTATTATTCCTGGCTCCGTAAGCCTTCCGACTCTCGTAAGGATTTGTCTCGCTCTTTGGCTGCGACCACCCCACGCCTTTAGGCGGCGTATACTTACAATGCACTTCTCCCTGCGTCGTGGTCATTTCCATCTTGCACTGGCTCGACCGTATCCCTATCTGCGGCAACACCTGCTTTATGTTAAGCCTCGGCATCTCCATTCTGTTTTCACCGCCTTTTGTGGTTTATATCGGGGTTCTTACTTTCTTTTTCTTCTTTCTTTTTTGAAAAAAAGAAAGAAGAAAAAGAAAGTAACAAAGAAAAAGAAGAAAGAAAAAACTTTAACAAACTCTATTTGTTATTTTTTGTATCTATACTTTCCAATTTACTCCAACCCAGTTATTAAAGTTTTTTTCTCTTCTTTCTTTTGTTTCTTTTCTTTCTTCTCTTTTTTTACAAAAAAAGAGAAGAAAGAAAAGAAAGAATTTTCCTCTATTCTACCATGAAAATACTACTTATTCAATAGCTATCACAAATAATCGGCGAGGGATGGGGGCAAAATTCTGCTTCCTACGGAAAGGGACATGGAGTAGATGGTTTGCGCCGCCATGAGTCTTACAGCAAGTTCCGCCACGTCGGTTGCGCTTACGTCGTTTATGTCGTTGGTGATGGTTTCGTTTTGCTTTGTGAGCATCTGCGTCACGTTGTCGTAGACGTTTTGACGCGCCGCTGTGGTGCCTTGCGCCGTTGTTATTACTTCGTGCGCCTTGTCCGCTATGGTTATGCCGTCGGTGCGCATCCACTTCCTGTCGCCGTGTTCAAGTTTCGCCGCTACGGTGAACATATTGTTAATCATCGCCGTGCCGGAAGAAACGTAGCAGATTCGACCGTTCGACATTAAGGTTGTCATGTTGCCGGAATTTTTGTCGTCGAAGATGTCCGAACCGTTCAAGTCCTGTCCCGTGGCGTTTATGGTGTCCGCCATCTGGTCAACCGTGCCGTTTAGCTTTACCATGGAGATGTATCTGGCGTCGCCTTGGTAGGTGACTATCGGCTGTTTGATGGTGGTGAAACTGTCGAAATGATGGCGGCTCTGCGGCTTGCCTATGATAATGGCTTCGCTTTCGCCGTCAAGGAGCTCGATTGGGTTGCCCGCCTTTACCAATCTGGCGTTGCCGTTTTCGTTCTTAATCATAACGTCCGCAGTTGGAAGGGTAACGCTTGTGGTATCGGTAAAATCGACGGCTTCGCCTGTTTTCATTTCGCTGCTTACAAGAGTGCCGTGGTAATAGGTGGTAAGATCGGTTGTGGCGTCGGCGGGAACGGTGTATACGGTAAGATTGGCGGTAGCCGAGCCGTCTGCCGCATCAAAGGTCGATTCGCTGTAGTCGCCCACTTTAAATTCGTAGGTATACGTAGCGCCCGAACTGTCCGTATGTGTTGATAACGGCAAAGTATCGGTAATGGCTCTGCCTGCAGGAATCGTTTCATAACTTGTCGCCGTAGAACCATCGCTTAGAGTCATGGTCGTCTTTACGGTAATGGGCTGATCCGCCGCCAAAATGGTGTCCTTGTAAGTTCCCGAAAAATCAAGGTCGTTTATCTCGGTAGCCGTCAGACCGTCCAAACCGTCTATAGCTTCTATAACCTTTAGTTCTGTTCCGGAGGCAAGGGGCAAATATCCGTTTATCTCCGTACCCGCAGTCACTACGGATATGGCGTCGCCTTCCTTTACCATCAAGGGTTTGCTTGCGATAATCGAAGTATCCGCAAGAGTTCCCGTCACATCAAGCGCCGCTATATCCGCCGCCGTACAATCCGCCGTTGTTTTACTCGGATCCACCAATATATGCGTATTATCCGTAAGTATATTAACGGTAACGCCCGCCGGAATAATGCTGCCCGCCGTTACGGTAACGGTACTGCCGTCGGAAGCCGTATAGGTCACGTCTGCGTCCGCTATGGCTTCGGTATAGGTATCAAGAGTATGAGTTGTTCCCGCAGAAAACGACTCCGCAGGCTTTACCGTAGCTTCCGTGCAGGTCGAACCCAATGAAACTACCTTTCCCGGCTGATATGTAGTCGCATTAAGCGGCACGCCCACATAAGCTTCTTCCCATTTGGATGCGTCGAGTTTTACCGTATTGCCCTTCGCCACGACCCGCATATTGCCGTCGCCGTCCAATATATACACCGGAACGGTGGCTACAGCCGTATCGTCCCAACCCATCTCTATCCTGTCGCCGTAATTATACGTCTTTTCCGTATCGCCCGAGCCGTCGCTCGCCGTTACGGTCACATTTCCTTCGATGCGTTTCACGCCCGTCGCTTCAAAATACCCCGCGACGTTCAGCGCATCCGTGTCAAAGAAGGGAAGTATAGCATACTCGTCGCCTTCTTCCACATGCTCCACGCCTTCTTTTAACTTATCCTTATACCCGTTCTGCACGAAATCTTCCGTATAGATCCTGCCGTTTTGGGTATTTACGAAATAAGTGTTGCCGTCTGCGTCGTTAAGCTGCAAGAACTGCGTCAAACTTCCCGTATCGTCGGCGTTCAAATTCTTCGTATCGTTGGGGTTCTTAAAAAATTTCGACTGGGGATCGTCCAAATTCTTCGTCAACCCTCTGTCCTTATCTTCCGTACTAATCTGGAAAGGTTGGGTCAAGTCGGATTGCCCCGCAAAAAGGTATCTGTCCCCCTGCTGGTTGTTCCCAAGCGACACCATCTCATAAAGCTTCGCCTTAACTTCTTTTGCGATAGCCGTAATCAAATCGTTGTCGTTATTGGTATCGTTCGCCGCATCCACGGTCTTTTCCTTCAACGTGGTATAAATATCGGTCATATTAACCATAGCGGCGTCCGAAGTCTGCATCCACGAAATACCCGCTTTGACGTTATCCTGGTACTGCAAGTTCTCCGTGTTTCTATTCTGATAATTCAAATACCTGGAATACGCCACCGAATTATCCGACGGACGATGAAGTTTGCTGCCGTCGCTCTGCTCCATCATCTTCGCTTGATTCATATAAGCCGCGTTAATCTGATCCTTATACCTAGTCATCATCAAACTGCTGGCAACTCTCATATCGTCCACCCTTTTTATTGTATTTGTTGGGGCTTCGCCCAGCGGTCAACGTCATCCAATCGCACTTCGCCTGCGGCTTGCGCTCTTGGGACGTTTTCGCATGGGAAGCATTAGCGACGCTAAAGCGTCGATGCTTCTCCAAAACCCCAGCAGGGGCGCCGCCCCTGCACCCCGCCAAAGGGCATTGCCCTCTGGACTCCCGGGTACGTGTGTTGTTAGTTTTGCGGTTTAAATTATTTTCATGGTATTTTGTAGGTTTGTTGTTTTTTACAAACTATAAATTCAAGTTTGTTAAAGTTTTTTCTTTCTCTTTTTTCTTTGCTTCTTTCTTTTTTCTCTTTCTTTTTTACAAAAAAGAAAGAGAAAAAAGAAAGAAGGAACTAGCCTCTAGCACTCACTTACCTGCCGACCATGCCGGTGCTGTTGATAAGGCGGTCAAGCATTTCGTCCATGCTGGTAAGGCAGCGCGAGCAGGCGCTAAAGCCCTGTTGGAACATAATCATGTTGGTAAGTTCCTCGTTCCAGTTGACGCCTGCGGTATTTTCGCGCCACTCGACGACTTGCGCCACGACTTGGTCTTGAGCGCTTACCTTTGAATCCATGGCTTCGGCGTTTGCGCCAAGCTCCGTCATGGATTTGTTGTAGTAGGCGTTAAGGCTGATTGTGCCGATGGCGCGGAGAGCCTCGTTCTGCGCGGCGGGCGCGCCGTCAACGTAACGGGGATCTTTTGTCATGTCCATGTTAAAGAGTTTCGCTTCCATAACGGCGTTTGCGCCGTCGCCCGTCTCGTTGGGGATGATTGCGTCATCAGCCGTTGACGGGGTGCCGTCCTCGTTGAATTTATAGCCGTATCCCGCCGCGCCTATAAGAAGATGCCCGTTGGGCGCAGTAAGCTGTGTGCTGATTTGAAGGGCGCTTATGATGTCGATTTTCTTCATCTCGATATCCTTAAGCTCAACATCATGCTCGTCCTTGGCGATGGCGGCGGAACCGGTATAGCCCGTATCCTCTACGTCCATTAAATCCGAACGCACATAGTAATAATCCTTGTCCCCGACTTGATAGTTGCTGTTCGCTTTTACCGACCTGTCATAACCTACTTCGTCAAGTGATTTTGTGTATTTGGTATATTTTAATGTTTGAGTTTCGCTGTCCCAGTAGTATTTGCTGTTTGCGTCGCCAAAGAAGTTGACGCCGGCGGTCTTTGCCGTGTCTATGCCGTGACCTTGCTGATGTTGATCGTTGAGGTCGCTAAGCATAAACGCCGCCATATTTGCGATTTTATCTATATAGCTCTTATCCTCCGCTATAGCGTCTATCTGCGCCTTTAACTGCCCGCTTAACGGCTGGTACGCTATCTGCACTTCCTTTATAAGTATGGTGTAATCGTTTACCCCGTAATCTGCGTTGGGTATGGGGTCGGATAATTCCAAATGCAAATTGCTCACGCCGTTTACCAGGGACACGCCGTTAGACACCAAGGAATACATATTGTCTGCGTCTTCGTATACGTTGACGTTTACCATTCCCGAAATCTTATCAACCAACAAATCGCGCTGGTCGCGAAGATCGTTTGCCATAGCGCCGGTGGCTTCTGCGGCGGAGATGTTCTTATTAAGTTCCACGACTTGTTCAAACATATCGTTAAGCTTTCCTACGTTAAGCCTTATATCCGTATAGTTGGCGTCTATCTGATCCTGCAGATCTTGAGTCGTGGTATGAAGCTTATCCGCAAAAACCTTGCCTTTTTCAAGGCAAGCAATTCTCGCGGACGAATCGCTTGCGTACACCGAAAGAGTGTCCCACGCCTCGTAGAAACCCTCCAACGTGCTTTGGATGCCTTCAACCGTATCGTTAAAGATAGCTTCCAGCTTATCGTACTCCTTAGCCCTTGCGCTTAGGTAGTCCTGTCTTGAATGTTCCGACCAATACTGTCTGTCAGCGTACACGTCACGGGCGCGGGTCAAGGAATTAGCGTCCACGCCCGTGCCCACGATGACCTGCCCGTAAACAGACCCCTGCGATTGCCCTCTCGTTGCGACTAGGTTCACGCTCTGCCTTGAATATCCTTCCGTATCCGCATTGGTGATATTATGACCCACCGTCTGCTGCGACAGCTGGTTCATGTTTATCCCTCTCACCATCGTGTTTAATCCCGAAAACGTGGATCTCATATCATTTCTCCTTCTCTCTTTAGTCGGGGCTTCGCCCCGAACCCCACAAGGGGCGCTGCCCCTTGACCCCGCCAAAGGGCATTCGCCCTCTGGACTCCCGGGTGCGTTTACTGCTAGTTTCGTGGTTTATATATCGTTTCGTGGTATCTTGTTAGTTTGTTTTTTTTTAAAACTATAAATTCAAGTTTGTTAAAGTTTTTTCTTTCTCTTTCTCTTTTCTTTGCTACTTTCTTTTCTCTTTCTCTTTCTTTTTTACAAAAAAGAAAGAGAAAGAGAAAAGAAAGTAGAAACTCGCCTCTAAATCAAACATTAGCGTCGAACATCTTATTGGCGACGGGGGAGGCGTTTTTGCCGGGCGGGCCGTAGGTGGTGTCGGCCTTGGCCGCCGCCATTACGTTTATTCTAAAATCGACGAATTCGCTGCTTCTTTTTAGGAGTTCTTTTGTTACATAGCTTTCGGACGCAAGTTTCCTTTCGGATTCCTTTAACTGCGTCAAAAGGCGCATGGCAACCTCTCTTTCGTTAGAGTCTTCCTGCGCCTTTACGTAAGCTTCCATATCCTGTTTTTTATTGGTTTGCAGAAATTTTTCTTTCTCTGATGAAACCGCACTAAGTTCCGCCAGAGCCGCCTCGAATTTCTTTGACTCCTCTCTTGTGAGAACCGCGTCGCTAACTTTCGTTACGGCTGCTTTTAAATCGCTTAACCTGCTTGCGACAAATTTCAAGGCGAGAATTTCCTTGCGTATCAGCCGGATGGCCTCTTTCATAGCGTCACCACTTTATGCCTTAAAGTCGAATTTCTTCTTATGGGTAACAACGTCGCCCTTTTTGCCATAAGCCCCCGTCGCGTCCGCTCCGCCGATTTGGTTAAGTTTGGCGGATACCGCTTGCATTGCGCCGTGAACCAAGATGGAATTTACCTCGTTTTGCTTTACGGTTTCGTCCACAAGCTCCGTCAATTCGCCGTGGAGTTTCTCCAAACTGACGCGGCGCGCGGGACTCGATACAGCCTCGTAAATCTCCGTCATTTTCATATCGGGGCGAAGACTTTTATCTAAGCTCGCCAATTTCGTCAAAAGAGCTTTTCTGGCGTTTTCCAGCGACGCCACTTTCTTTGTATGAGCGTCCTCTTCCTTTAAAAGGCTTTCCAGACTTTTTAAATCTACTGATATAAGTATCCCGTGCTTCTTCTTACCTAGGGCGAGAAGGGATTCGTATTCCTGCTTTAAAGCCCGAAGGATTTTCTCCAATTCCTCCCACATAGGCTAAAACCTTGAGGAAAGCAACTTGCTTGCGATATTGGCCGCAGGCACGTTGTAATCGCCGTTTTCAATGGCGTTCGTATAAAACTGTACTTTATCCATGCGAACTTCGCTCATGTTCCGAAGTTTTTTCACAGCATTTCCTACGGTCTGCGCCGTTGCGGAAAATTGCACCTCGTCTTTAAAGGAAGTCCCGCTTTTTGCGTCCGTTCTCTTTGCCGGGGATTTTGTGTTTAACTGATACGTAATAGCCAACGATTGAAGATTACCGTTGATGCTGTTGATAGCCATCCTTCTCACCACCTAATATATTCGTCGTTTCCGCAAAACTTTTCCGCCGTTTAATACCTAAATTCAGCCTTCCATGAAAGCGGAAGAATCTTGCAAAAAGGAAGTTTTTATCTCCTATCCACATATCGAAAAAAGCGGCGGGAGTATTAACCCCTGCCGCTTTTGATTTACATATGTTTTTCTCTTAAATTCTCTTAAAATCTCTGGTTTTCTCGTTTTTTTGTCTATATACACCTGAAGATTAAAACTTTGTGTGCATTCCCTGCCCTCTCGAGGAGCTTTTGGCAGCTTTAGGCTTTGTGGCCGCCATGGCTTTTGCCTTCATGGCTTTTTCCTGTGTCGCTTGCAGTTCGTTTTTAATCTCGTCCTGGCATTTCTGGCAAAGTTTTCCGGTCATAATGGGCGCGCCGCATTTTTCGCAAGGATAACTCATCTTGATGCCTACCTGCTCAAAACGTCCCTCTCTTATCATACGTTTAATGAGATTTTCGTGCGCTCCCGTTTCTTCTACGATTTCCGGAATTTTAGCGCCTGAATGGGCGCGAACATACGCCACAACATCCGATTCCATCTGCCGCTCTTTTTCGAGGCAGTCCGGGCACATCTTTCTTCCTATTTCAGCGTAAAGCTTTCCGCAATACGGGCAATTCTTAAGCTTTCCGGCCATAACCATACATCCTTTCCACTCCGAAATTTCCAAAACACAGTTCGTATTTACTTATTCGTCATAGTTTAGAAAAATCCTTTTAATAAAATAAATTTAAATGGAAATAAAAAAGCGAAGCTCCTTAAAAAAAGAACTTCGCCGCATATTTTCACATCGCTTTTACGGGCACAGGCCCCCTTGATAAGCCGATAGCGCCCGTTCTTGCTATCTCCACTATATCGTATTCCGCCAAGACTTCCGTTATGGCGTCAATCTTCCTTTTCGTGCCGGTTATCTCTATAACCACGTTTTCGGACGTGATGTCCACGATGTTTCCCCTAAAGACGTTTACCACGTTCACAAGATCCGCGCGTTCCTTCTTCGTGGCGCGGACTTTTATCATTACCAATTCCCGCTCTATGGACGGCGCTTTACTTAAATTAACCACCTTTATAATGTCAATTAATTTTGAAAGCTGGCTCACCACTTGGTCAAGTTCGTTCTCAGATTCCACCGAAACTTCAATGTTTATGCGGGTCACGTTCTCGTCTTCCGTATACCCCGCCGAAATGCTCTCTATATTAAACGCTCTCCTACTGATTAACCCCGATACATGCGTAAGCACCCCCGGAGTATTGTTTACCAGCACCGCCAGAAGATATGTCCTCAATTTGTTTCCTCCTATAAGAAAATTTCTTCTTTCTTTTCTTTCTCTCTCTTTTTTGAAAAAAAGAGAGAGAAAGAAAAGAAAGAAGCAAAGAAAAGAAAGAGAGAGAAAAAACTTTATCAAACGAAAACTCTTAGTTTTATTATTACATTTTTATTAAAGTTCTTTTTCTTTCTTTTGGTTCTTTTCTTTCTTTTTCTTTTCCCTAAAGGGACTAGCTTCGCGTCGCAAGAAAAAGAAAGAAAAGAACGGTTTTTAGATTTCAATTATTATTTCTTAAAACCATTTCGTCGAGTCGCTTGCCGCCCGGTACCATAGGAAGCACGTCCGCCTCTTTGGGGATTATGACGTCTATCACCATAGCGCCCTTTTCGTTTAGCAAGCCTTCGAGTTTGTTTAAATCCTGCTTTGTTTCAAGCCTTGCGCCTTTTACGCCCATTGCTTCGGCTATCTTTACAAAGTCTCTTTTGTAAGAGAGTTCCGACGCCGAATAATGATGCTCGTAGAAAAGCCGCTGCCATTGACCGACCATGCCCAAAAGGCTGTTGTGGAATATAATAACTTTAACGTCGATATTATTCTCCGCGGCTGTCACAAATTCCTGACAGTTCATCATAATGGAACCGTCGCCCGTGAACAGCACCACATTCTTATCGGGTCTGGCAAGTTTCGCCCCGATGGCGGCGGGCAGTCCGAAACCCATTGTGCCAAGGCCGCCGGAAGTCAAAAATCCCCTCGGCTCTCTCACCTTATAGAACTGCGCCGCCCACATTTGGTGCTGACCTACGTCTGTTACGGCTATGGTGTTTTCTCCGAGTATTTCTTCGACTTTCTCTATAATATCCTCGGGAGTTATGTTATCGCCGCTGTCAGCAAAACCTAGGGGATGTTCCTCGCCCTTCTTTACGGCATCGTCCCGCCAAGGCGTGAATTTTGCTTTGAAATCAACTCCCGCTTTTTTCAATTTATCCAAAAAGAGCGGCAGACTTTCTTTTAAATCGCCCAGTACCTTCAAATCAGCCGCAACGTTCTTGTTGACTTCCGCCAAATCTATCTCAAAGTGGGCAATCTTCGCCTTAGGCGCAAATTCTGCAACCCTGCCGGTCACTCTGTCGCTAAATCTCATGCCGACGCAAAGCAAAAGATCGGCGTTCTGTATCGCCATATTCGCCCCGTAAGCGCCGTGCATCCCCGCAAAACCCAAATAACCCTTCGTATCGTAGGGGATAGACCCGAGTCCCATCAACGTGGAAGCTGTGGGAACGCCCAAAATTTCCGTTATCTCGCGTAATTCTTTCGCCGTGTCAGACGAAACAACCCCGCCGCCGAAGAATATCAAGGGGCGCTCCGCCGCCTTAACCGCCTCGACTACCGCTTCGACTTCCTCCGCCTTAACGGGATATTTTCCGCTGTAACCGGGAAGTTTCACTATTTCAGGGTAATTAAAATCAATCTCAGCGCTGAACACATCCGCCGCAACATCGATGACAACCGGGGCCTGTCGTCCCGTTCTGGCTATAAAGAAGGCTTCCTTCACAACCCTTGGTATATCGTTGACGTTTTTCACCAGATAATTATGCTTTGTAATAGGCGTGGTTATGCCGCAAACGTCCACTTCCTGAAAGGAATCCTTACCGATGGCGGGATTTGCCACCTGCCCCGTTATGCAGACCAAGGGCGCGGAATCCATATTCGCCGTGGCTATCCCCGTTATTAAATTTGCCGCCCCGGGGCCGGACGTTGCGAACACGACCCCGACCTTACCCGAAGCCCTTGCGTACCCGTCGGCTGCGTGTACCGCGCCCTGCTCGTGCCCCGTCAATATATGCGGGAACTTCATCTTATATATCTCATCGTAAAGTCGAAGCACCACGCCCCCCGGGTACCCGAAAGCCACCTCGACCCCTTCCGCCTTCAAACTTTCCAAGAGCGCCTTGGCTCCGTTCATCAACATTATAGAATTCCTCCTTTGAAGTATTTCTTTTCTTTTTCTCTTTTTTGTAAAAAAAGAGAAAAGAAAAAAAACAAAAGAAAAAGAGAAAAAATCACATTTCTTTTCCGTTCATACAAAGAATATGCAATTTCCCATTTTTATCTTCAATCTTAAATATCCGTTCACAGGATTCATGATTCGGAATCGTTACATGAAACTTGTGGTTGCAATCGTCAACCTCATAAACGAGTCCCCGAAACATTGTAGCAGAAATGAGCATTTGACAAGGCAAATCGGATTTACTGGCAATGATTGGAAGTGAGGGAAATACGAGTTCGCCTAATCTAAATTGTGACAGCCTGTAAACATTCCCTATTGCTATGCCACCGAACCCGCCAAAGGGAATATTTGCTTTTATGAAAATCGCCCCAATATCCAGAAGTTGCTTCTCTTCACCAACCCACACGGGAAATATTGAGCCGGTATCAAGCATGGCATATAAATTGAAGTATTCTTTCAGATATACGACAGGTCGTTGCGTATCCTTCCGTAAAGGAAGTGCAAATTGTTTCATAGACCAAACATCCCTATAGCGCCCAATGGGCATATATCATCCGATATTGTGGAGCTTAAAAAAATCTTTTCCCCTGCAAGTTGTTTCTTCCATATCTCATAACCGGATTTGTCCGTATATTTCACAATGGCAGATTGAACATTGGGGGCTTCGCCGTCCCATTCCACGTCCGTCAGCCCCACCCACTGATCCGGATATTTGGACTTGATTTCGTCCCACGTCAATCTCGACTCCACAATAGTCACTCCATTCTTGAATTGATATAACAAGACTAGACGTCCCGTGCCGTAAGGCGTGGGTCTTTATCGGAGAACGGCGGGAGTTTAAATCTCCCGCCTCTCGGACGTCTTGCTCTCATGCTGACGTATGTAGTTTTTTCTTCTTGCGGAGAAAAAACTTGAATTAAGGTTACTATTCACGGGTAGTAAAAAAAGAAAAATATTGCTCTTCATGGTCAACCCCTCCGCCCTTCGGGCACCTCCCCTTTCAGGGGAGGCTCTCTGATTTCTCATTTTGTGGATATATAATAGAAAAGTCACCTTCACGTTGCCTCCCC
>JAGBMX010000090.1 GCA_017634675.1 Selenomonadaceae bacterium
CTTGCGGGCGTGATGGCGGATATTTTTAAGGACATCACGGGGCGAACTATGAAGATAGAAGAAATGCACGCCGGCATTGAGTGCGGCTTTCATCATAAGAGCAACCCCAATCTCGATATAGTTTCCATCGGCACGACGAACGAAGAAATTCACAGCCCACGCGAGAGACTAAAACTTTCAACCGTCGCGCCCATAACTAGGCTTATAGCTAGGACTCTTGTTAAAATTGGAAATATATGATTAAAGTTCTCGCAAATTTGCCGTTTAAAATTGAAAAAAATTCTCAAAAAGTATTGACATTCATTTTCAATTATGTTATATTCTATTCGAAGCTTTTCTTTTAGCGGTCAATTTTACCAAATTATACTTCCTTTTTGCTTGTTTTGGTATATTTGACAAATGATGCTCTCCTAAATCATACACAGCAAAAAAACCTTGGTCGCCCAAGGTTTTTTTGTTTGCTATTTTTTATTTTCTTAAAATCTATAAAAACCTTACTTTCTTCTTTTCTTTCTTTTTCTTAAAATAAAAGCAGGATTTTTATAGTTGCCTTATACTTAATTTTTACAACGAGAAAACCTTTTTACCTTCAAAGTATGTCGCCACAGGTTTTGCCGCGTGAATTTCCTTTATCGGGCAGGACAGGACGTCCTTATTCACTAGTAGGAAATCCGCGTATTTGCCTGTCTTTATGCTGCCGCGTTCGTTTTCGAGAAACATTTGCCTAGCAACGTTAATGGTGAGAGCTGTGAGAGCTTGCTCGCGCGTTAATAGTTCCTCAGTCCACCAAGCCTTTGATTTTTCAGGCTGATATACGCCGGTAAGCATAATTTCCATAATACCAAACGGGTCATCGGGGCTGCCCGAAAGCGCGGGATAGTCGGAATGTGAGGATACTACAATGCCGTTATCGAAGAATGACTTCATAGGGTAACCCTTTTCCGCCATACTTGCCGGAAGCATTTTAATCAGGTCATTTCGCAGTTCATCAGTCGCGTGATGCCAAAGCATTCCTGACGTTACGTAGATATTGTTATCGGCCATACGCTTATAATCCGACGGATAAACGCCGTACACATGGACAATCGTGTTGCGCATTTCTCTCTTTCCGCCCCTGACGTAGGCATTGACAACGCGATTGACGCCTTTGTTCCCCATAGCGTGTATGTGCATAATCAAGCCTTTTGCGTTCGCCTTGCGCGTTATTTCGACAAGTTCTTCTTCCGACCAGTTGGGAATTCCCTGATGACCGTCAAGATAAACCGGCTCGATAAACCCTGTGCCGCTTTCCACCGTGCCGTCCATAAAGAGTTTTATCCAATTCGGTAATACGTGCGCGGAGGTATATTTTTTTGCAGCCTCCGCCTTTGCCAGAGTTTTATCAATATCCATCCAACTTTCTATTTCGTAAGTCGCGCCCAGCACGAAGTGCATTTCGCCGACTTTGTCCATCTGCTGAGCCGCTTTACAGAAATTATCGTTATAGAAATAATTTCCCCAGCCGTCGAGATACATTGTGTAGCCCTCGGAGAGCAACCTCTCTTGGATTTTTGCCATATTTGCCCTTGCCATATCAACGGGAAATAATTTTTCATTGTCCAAGAAGGAGCGAGTATATGTTCCCGCTTGTTCTTTCAGATAACCGGTAGGAGTGCCATCGGCGCCAATCACAACTTCCCCGCCGCGTATATCTTTTTTAAGCAAAGTGCCGTCTGCCTTCATAATTCCGGCGTTGACCAAGCACATAGTGTTCGCCAACGCTTTATGACCTTCTTCGTCGGCAAAATACATAGGAATATCGCTGCAAATTGCGTCTAACTGCTGACGAGTAGGCAGATTGTCCCCTGGAAATGTCATCGTATTCCAACCGAAACCCAATATAGAAGTAGCTTTGTTTTCCTTTGCCTTTCTAACCGCCGCCGGAACGATTTCCTTCAAAAATTTTTCAACGCTATCTTCCCTATCAACTACCGTTCCCGTCGTTTGAATTCCAAAGTCCAGCGAATAATGCGCGTGACCGTTGCCGCATCCTGACATTACAAGCCCCTTGCCCGTATAGTCAACCACCTCGGTTACGCCCTTTTTTATAAAGGTTTCGACGCCTTTCCTGTCGCCCACATAGATATATTTGCCGTCCTTAACGGCAAACGCCTGCGCAAGCAGATTTTTCTCGGCGGTAAATACCTTGCCATATACCACAAGATCCGCGGCGACTTTCCCCGCCGCTAAAACGTTTTCATAGGGCAGAAGCCACATAGAAGCCGCGCCCAATACTGCGTTTTTTATAAATTCTCTGCGCGTTATGTTTTGCATAATGACCTCCTTTTCACTGCTCAAGATAACCTCTAAAAACCGTTCTTTTCTTTCTTTTTCTTATATACCCAAAGGGCACAGGCGAAAAAGAAAGAAAAGAACCAAAAGAAAGAAAAAGAATTTTAATATAAAAAAATAAAAATGTAATGTCTAAACTCAATGTTTATAACTATTAAAGTTTTTTCTTTTCTCTTTTTCTTTGCTACTTTCTTTTTCTCTTTTCTTTTTTTCAAAAAAGAAAAGAGAAAAAGAAAGTAGGGTTTTTAGAATTTACCTACTATGATAATTTTTACAAAGAGAAAACCTTTTTCCCCTCAAAGTAGGTCGCCGCAGGTTTTGCCGTGTGAATTTCCGTCTCCGGGCAAGTCAATACGTCCTTGTTTACAAGTAAGAAATCTGCGTATTTGCCTGTCTTTATACTGCCTCTTTCGTTTTCAACGAACATTTGCTTGGCGCAGTTTATGGTAAGCGCAGTTAAAGCCTGCTCTCGGGTGATTAGTTCTTCCGTCCATATAGGGTTGCCTTTTTCGTTTGGATCAATGCCCGTTATCGCTATTTCCATAATCCCGAAAGGATCGTCAGGACTTCCGCTTGTCGCGGGATAATCCGAATGAGTTGAGGCTACAACGCCGCTGTCAAAATACGACTTCATCGGATACGGCTTGTCTAATACGTTCGCGGGTGCCATTCCATTGTCTTTAAGATATTTTAATTCATCATCGGAATAATGGTGCCAAACTATACCCGAAGTAACATAAATATTATGATCCGCCATACGCTTATAATCCTCGGGGTCAACGTTTCTCACATGTACCAAAGTATTTCTCATTTCATCTTTGCCGCCGCTAATATACGCGTTAATTACTGTGTGATTCGCCTTGTTTCCCATTGAATGTATGTGTAGCGTCAAACCTTTTTCGTTGGCTTTGCGGGTGATTTCAGTAAGTTCTTCTTCAGTCCAGTTTGCAATTCCTTGATGACCATCGGGATAGAGAGGGTCGACGAGGCCAGTGCCGGTTTCCACCGTACCGTCAATAAGAAGTTTTATCCAGCGAGGCATTACCTGTTCCGACTCAAATTTTTTTGCATCGACAGCTCTCGCCAATCCTTCGTCAATATCCATCCAACTTTCAATTTCATAGGGAATACCCAATACGAAATGGAGTTTGCCTTCCTTGTCTAATTTTTGCGCCGCTTCATAATAATTGGTGTTCACGAAATAATTTCCCCAGCCTTCGTGATACATCGTATAGCCTTCGGAAAGGAGATGTTTCTCTATATCAGCTATATTGGCGGTCGCCATATCAAGAGTATATAATTTATCGTTGTCTATGAATTGACGCACATAAGTTTGGGCTTGTTCTGACAAGAAACCGTTTGGTGTGCCGTCTTCTCCCATTCCGATTACGCCTCCGCGTATTTCTGTTTTAAGAACCGTACCGTCTTCTTTCATAATACCGGCTCTGACCAGCATTTTAGTGTTTACCAACGCTTTATGACATTCGTCGTCTAAAAAATACATAGGAATATCGCTACAGATAGCGTCCAATTGTTGACGAGTCGGCAAATTTTTCTCCATGCTCATAAGCTGCCAACCTTGCCCGAAGACGGTCGTAGCCCCTTTTTCTCTCGCAGCCTTCACCGCAGCGGGAACTACTTCTGTTAAGAATTTATTTGGATCAACTTTTAAATCAATCGGAGTGCCGATTGTTTTAAGAGCGTAACCCAGCATATAATGCGCGTGACCGTTGCCGCAACCCGGCATCACAAGCCCTTTGTCGGTATAATCCACAATTTCTGTCTTACCTTTTTCAATAAACGCGTCCGCGCCTTTTTTATCGCCTACGTAAATATATTTTCCGTCTTTGACGGCGAAAGCTTCCACAATTTTATTGTCTTCTGACGTAAATATCTTGCCGTACACCACAAGATCGGCCGTTTGCCTATTGCTTGAACCGCAACCGCCGAGCATAAACGCTCCAACCATTACAGCAGCAATCGCGACAAACGACAGTATTTTTTGAATACTTATACGAAATTTTTGCTCCATAACAATGCCCCTTTCAGCAAAGGAGAAAAAAAGAAATAGAAAGAGAGAGAAAAAACTGTTTGATAAAGTTTTCCTTCTCTCTTTTCTTCTTTGATTACGCATTATAAACCAATTCGCCGTCTACGTAAGTAGCGAGGCATTTTGCCTTTTCGATGTCCTTAAAATCGTCTTTCATAAAGTCTTTGTCAAATATCGTAATATTTGCAAGTTTCCCCGTTTCAAGGGAGCCCATACGATTTTCTTCGTGCCACATATACGCCACATTTATGGTTAAGGCTCTTAACGTGTCCCTACGGCTGATGCATTGTTCTTTATGGCGCAAGGTTTTTATTCCTTTTGAGGGGAGGTAGCCTATCGCGCCGTAGCAAACGCTTTGAGGTACGCTAAAGTACGGCGAAACGGGATAATCCGAATGAGAACCAATCACGGCTCCGCTATCTATCAGGGATTTTATCGGATAATCGTTAAAAGCTCTGTCTTTTCCGACATATTCTATTTCTTGCGTAAATACGGGATTATCTCCCTCTATCCACATCATACCCACAACCGCCATAACATTGTAGTCTGCAATTCGCTTGTAATCTTCCTTGCGTACTATATGAAGATGCGCTAAAGCGTTTCGCATATCAAAATTGCCCGTCGCTTCTTCCACCTCCGCAATTGCGTCAAGCCACGCTTTTGTAGACCCATCGCCTATAGAATGAATGTGTACGTTCATATCGTGGTCTGATGCAGCCTTAACGAGGCGCACCATTTTTTTATGATCCGCAAATCTTTGTACGCCTTTGTAGCCCGGTTTATCGCTATAATCGTCGATAAGCCACGCCGTATGCGCCTCGACTACGCCGTCGCAGAAAACTTTTGCGCCTATTAAATGATAGTGCTTGCTGTTATGCTTTTCTGCTTCCGCGGCAATTTTATCCATATCCGCTTCCGGCGTATCGC
>JAGBMX010000091.1 GCA_017634675.1 Selenomonadaceae bacterium
GGGGCTATTATGCGGCGTTACATTGGGAATTTTTGCCACAGAAGTAACAATTAGAGAGCCTCCCTCCTAGAGGGAGGTGCCCGAAGGGCGGAGGGAGCCCCTCGGGCAGAGAACGAGCTCGAGGACTCCCCCCCTGCCCCCCCTCTGGGAGGGGGGCTTTTATGCGGCGTTACATTGGGAATTTTTGCCACAGAAGTTACAATCCGAGTGCCTCCCTCCTAGAGGGAGGTGCCCGAAGGGCGGAGGGAGAGCCATGAAGAGCACAATATTTATTGATTTGTCTACAGTCTGCACATCCCCTTTCAGGGGAGGGGGACCGCGAAGCGGTGGCGGGGTTCACCATGAACGGCACTAATTTACTTTAGGATTGCGCTCGTGAATAGAACTATTTTTTCTGCAAAAGCTGTGTAAATAATTTTTATCGTTTAAGCAGGAAAAAGTTTTTTTGTGTAGAAATGGAACAGATAGACATTTTGGTTTAGAGGTCTAGGAGGGAAATTATGTTTAAAGTTTTAGGCGTAGATCATATCGGCATCGCTGCGGGAGACTTAAAGGAAGTCGGTTCATTTTGGTCTGATGCGTTGGGACTTTCTACCACAGGCGAGGAAACAGTCGAAGAACAGAAAGTTACCACCGGGTTTTATCCCACTCCCAACGGCAGCGAAATCGAACTCTTGGTTGCGACTGCCCTGGACAGCCCTATTGCTAAATATATAGAGAAAAAAGGCGAAGGCATCCAACACATCGCCCTTCGCGTCGATAACTTGGAAGAGGCTCTCAGCGACCTCAAAGCAAAAGGCGTAAGGCTTATCGATGAGAAACCCAGAAAAGGCGCGGGCGGCGCAAAGATCGCTTTCCTTCACCCCAAAGCTACACACGGCGTCCTCTTAGAACTTTGCCAACGCGATTAGTCGGGGCATTGCCCCGAACCCTACAAGGGGCAATGCCCCTTGACCCTGCCAAAGGGCATTGCCCTCTGGACTCCCGGGTACGCTATTTGACAGTTTAGCGCAAAACCCATTAATAAAGTTTTTTCTTTCTCTTTTTTTCTTTGTTACTTTCTTTTTTTCTCTTTCTTTTTTACAAAAAAGAAAGAGAAAAAAAGAAAGTAAAGAACTTTGACTAAACCACCCAACTGGAGGTAAAAATGGCAACAGTAGCGGAAAAGATTGAATTGATGCGGGAGAAGAAAGCCCATATCATGGAAGGCGGCGGGCAGAGCCGCATAGACAAGCAGCATGAAAAGGGCAAGATGACCGCAAGAGAGCGTATTGAGAAACTTTTTGACCCGGATACTTTTGTGGAACTGGATATGTTCGTGAAACACCGTTGCACAAATTTTGGGCAGGAGAAGAAGGAACTGCCGGGCGAAGGCGTCGTAACGGGCTACGGCACGATAGACGGTCGCCTCGTGTACGCTTACGCGCAGGATTTCACCGTTGAAGGCGGTTCTTTGGGCGAAAAACACGCTCATAAGATTTGGAAGGTAATGGATCTTGCCATGAAGATGGGCGCGCCTTGCATAGGCATTAACGATTCCGGCGGCGCTCGTATTCAAGAGGCTGTGGATGCGCTTTCCGGTTATGCGGGAATTTTCTTCAGAAACACTGCGGCTTCCGGCGTTATTCCCCAGATTTCCGTAATAATGGGGCCTTGCGCGGGCGGCGCTGTTTATTCCCCCGCCATCACCGACTTTATATATATGGTGAAAAACACCAGCCAGATGTTTATTACGGGACCCGCCGTCATTAAATCCGTTACGGCGGAGGAAATAACCGCCGAAGCATTGGGCGGCGCTATGGCGCACAATACAAAGAGCGGCGTTGCGCATTTTGCGGCGGAAGACGAAGACGACTGCATTAAGCAGATTCGCTATCTTCTCTCCTTCCTCCCCAGCAACAACATGGAAGATACTCCTTGGGTGGAAACGGGCGACGATCCCGACCGTCAGGACGAGTCTTTGAACACGCTTATTCCCGACAACCCCAACGCCCCTTACAATATGAAGGACGTTATCAAAGCCATAGTTGACAACGGCGAATTTTACGAAGTACACGAGCATTTTGCGAAAAACATCATCTGTTGCTTTGCCCGTTTCGACGGCAGAAGCGTGGGCATTATCGCAAATCAGCCCAATGTTATGGCGGGTTGCTTAGACGTTGACGCTTCCGATAAATCCTCCCGTTTCATTCGTTTCTGCGACGCTTTCAACATTCCTCTCGTAAACCTTGTGGACGTTCCGGGATTCCTCCCCGGCGTTAATCAGGAACACATGGGCATTATCCGTCACGGCGCAAAAATGCTCTATGCGTATAGTGAAGCCACGGTTCCCAAGGTTACGGTTATAACGAGAAAAGCCTACGGCGGTTCTTATATAGCGATGTGTTGCCGCGAACTTGGCGCCGATCAGGTTATGGCGTGGCCTACTTCCGAAATCGCCGTTATGGGTCCTGCGGGAGCTGCGAACATTATCTTCAGGAAAGACCCCGACAAAGACGCAAAGACCGCCGAATACGTGGAAGAATTCGCTACACCTTACAAAGCGGCGGAGAGAGGTTATGCGGACATGGTAATCGAGCCGAAAGAAACCCGCCCGCGCATTATTACGGCCTTAAACGCATTGGCAAGCAAGAGGGAAATCGGTCCCACCAAGAAACACGGCAATATTCCCCTTTAAGTAAAGGTTGGCGTTATTATGGAAAATAAACCAAATGCAGAAGTAATTGCGGCAATCACGGCGGCGGTGCAATCAATGTACGCGGATAAAGTGATAGCCGTTCGGATAAAACGCAACGATATATGGACGCTTTCAGGTCGTCAAGCTATATGATTTAAACCAACGGAGGTAAACTAAACATGAAAAAATTTAACGTAACTGTCAACGGTACGGCTTACGAGGTCGAAGTTGAAGAAGTAAAAGGCGCGGTTTCCGCTCCCCGCGTAGCAGCGGCTCCCGCTCCGGCAGCGCCGGCTCCTTCTGCGCCCGCTGCTCCTGCGGCTCCCAAAAAAGCTGCTCAATCCGCCGGCGCAGGCGAACACTCCATCGACGCGCCAATGCCCGGCAAAATCGTTAAACTCGTCGCAACCGTCGGTCAGAGCGTAAACGCCGGCGATGTGCTTCTTATCCTTGAAGCCATGAAGATGCAGAACGAAATCACAGCCGACGCGGCAGGCACCGTCAAAGCATTCAATGTTGACGCAGGCAACAATGTCGCCGCAGGCGATTCCCTTGTAATTTTGGGATAAGATAGCCGGGGCGTTGCCCTTTGTATTCTAATATAATAAAAAATACTCCTTGCTTTTGCGAGGAGTATTTTTTTATCCTTTATCAGATACTGTTTTATCTTGATTATAAAATCTGTCCAGCATATATAAAATATCCTCTTGGTGAATTCTGGACAAATTTTTGAATTTACTTATAAGTTCTTTTTCTCGATTTTGAGTTGCAGCGTTGATTTTTTCTGCGCCAAGCAACCACTCTAAAGACACGCCTTCTAAAGAAGCGACTCGTACAAAACCGTCGGCGTCGGGCTGTCCTTTGCCGGCGAGCCAACCCCTTAGCGCGCTTCTTGTTGTACCAATGCGTTCAGCGTAATTTTCAAGCGTTAATTTATAATTCTCGTCTTTTGCCCGTTCCCAAAGTTCGTTTATTCGTCTATGAAACATATTCTTCCAATTCATATCTATGCTCCTTTTATTGTAGAGAATAGCATAGATGAATAAAATTTATCACTTAAGGAGAAAAAATATCTTTACAAGCTAAAAAATATCCTCTATAATAATTTTAGCTATAACGTGAAATCAAGTTATTACGGGTATTTGCATTAGATGATGATATGGAGATTAATATTGAAAACAATTTCGAGATGATAAAAAATATCTTTGTTTTTATTCAAAAAATCAAAAAGACATTTGCAATAATATTCAGACAAAGAAGAAAGGAGACGGAAAGGCGCTTATGGAGAATAACCCTATGGAATATCGTCGTTTGTGGGGAAAAGATTTGTCCAATGAAGAACGAGTGGAACTGTTAAAGAATTACGGCTCTCAACAGGGCTATAAGCATAACACGGATCGCGTCGGAAGTTTTGGGTCATTGACGCAGGGATATTCTCAAGATACAAAGAGCGGCGGCAGCGCTTATTACGCCCATCCTATCGTTGAGCTTCGTACGCTTACGAAAAGCGAAACTTGGTTTTTTGAGAATAAAGGTTTTATTTCCCCTCATTTTTGCGTTCAGGTACTGTATAAGGTAAAAGGATATGTTACCAGAACCGATTTGAACCGCGCGATTTACAAGTTGGTTGAAGAAAATCCAAATCTACGCGCCGGATATTGCAAAATGCCTACAAGAGCGTTAAAAGTAGTTTTTAAAGATCGTCAAATTCCGTTAATATACCAAAATGTAAATCGTATGAGCGGCGAGTCCATACAAAAATCTTTAGACAGGTTGATAGAAAAAGACCGTCTTGAAGGTTTCGATTTATTGCACGGCCCTCTGTTTCGCATATCTATCTTTCATACCCAAGAGGGCGGGGACGATAACGACGAAGAGGTATATTCGGGAGAGTACGCAATATTAGTGACAGAATCTCATCTTATCATGGATTTTTGGAATCCCTTTCAGTTTTTAAGCGATACGTTTGGGGGAGGAATTGCGGGGCAGGTTCAGGGCGAAAGCAAACGGCTCTTGTTTACGGATGCGTTAATTGCGCAGGATGCGGATAGAGCGATAAATACAAAAACTTATTGGATGGCGTCTTTAGCGGATGGATACTGGAAAAATTTTCTAAAAGACCTTCCTACCGCCGTAAATCTTCCGGGGCATCGTTCGCACGGCGCTACAGCTACTCGTCAAGAGGTAGTTCATCGCTCTGTATCCGATGAAGACATAAAACTTTTGGGCGAAAAAATCAATCGCAACAAAAGCGTAGACACCGCTCTCTTGCAACTTGCCTGGGGGCTTTATCTGCAAAACGAAAATCATACGGACGATTCGTGGTTTTGCGTTTTGATGGCGGAACCTTCAATGAAAGCCGGAACTGCGGCTAAATTCGCAGCTCTTCTTCGTCCTGTGTTCGCTCGCATAAAATGCGGCGATAAACAGGAAATTACGATTGGCGATCTGGTAACGGCGCAACTTCAACAAATGCTGACTTCGCAATCTTTTTCATGGCTTTATATGGAAGATATTTTAAATTATTTGCATATTGAAAAAGAAGCATTTTCGCATTTTTTAAGTTTTCACGGATTTTTATCCGGGAATTTGCTTTATGAGGAGGTTTTTGCGCTTCCCCAGGGAGCGAGTGTGTCCATGGAGTCATGGGATTCGGACGGAATAGATCTTGGAATTTATTTTCGTTATGACGGCGATAGCATAGAAACAACTTTTCGCTATCAGCCCGATGCTTTTAAAATCGGCAGTGTGGAGCAAATGGTGCTTGATTATCACACTCTTATACATATAATGTTGGCCGATTGGGACAAGCCTCTGAAAGACTTTTGGATAGACTACAACAAGACGCAGAGGAAGAAAAAAAGTCACGAACTTTCTCAAATAAAGGCGCAAAAAGCGTTTTCGTTTATGCGTAATCTCGATATGTTCCGAGCGATAAAAGAGGAAACATTATGGATTTTCGCAAATTCGGCGGAATTTTATACTTGCCAAAGAGATTCGCAATTACCGCCCTCAAACAGCGTATTTATGTTTTTAATGTGGGGAGTAATCGAAAGGTATCTGGTTTTTCCTAACGGCGTAAAAGAAAAATTGGACAGAGTAAGAGACAAATGTTGGTTCAACGAAAACATAGCGTTGGAAGAGGATGCAAAAGCAAGTATAACGTTATCCATAGTAAATTCGCCGGTGATGCTGATGACTGTGCCTTTCAGAGTAATACGCAACGAAACCGAAGTGTTCGACTATTTGCACGAACGAGCCTTTGAAGCTATGGAAACCTACCTGACAAAATGAACTGTCATAAAGGCGTTAAAATGCCGTAATTCAAGTTTTTTCTTTACTAGAAGAAAAACTTGAGTTACGGCATTTATTTTCATGTTTGTAAAAATTCTGTCGCTGTCATAACCTTTGGTTTTTGTACGCCTGATTCTAAAAAATCTTTGTCCCCGGCAATATAACATTAACGCCTATTTCTGTTTCAGTTCAATTCGAACTATTTTTCTCTTAAGAAAATGGCTCTTGTGATTTCGCTAATCATTTTACGATCGGATTCGGTGGGAAATTTTGAAAACAAAGTATAGTCGCCATGCAGTATAAAGTCGTTTAAATCTACAATATCGCGGGCATCGTAATTATAATTTTCTAAAAGGTAATCAATACTTACATTAAAGATATTGGCGATGCGTTTTAAAACTTCGTAATCCGGTTTACGGGTTCCAATTTCGTACTTTGAATATGAAGATTGCAATATGCCTAATCGAGCAGCCATTTCTGTTTGGCTTATTTCCGAATGTTCTCTCAAGTAACGCAATTTCTCGCAAAACATGGCAATCACCTCGAAAGCATATTAACACTAAGGTAAGTATTAATACCTCTGTTTGAAATAAAATTCTTGATTTTTGCCAGAATGAACTGTATAATAAATAATACCGAAATTCTTGTGGGTTCACAAAATTGATAGGAGAGTATAAAATGACTTTTAAACCTATTTTCTACGGCGTATCGCTGTTTGTATCGCTTGCGCTTTTGAGCGGAAACGCTTACGCAGCAAAAATTGATGCTTACCGCAATATTATGGCGCAGAAGAACTTTACGATTAAGTATGACGTTGAACCTGTTAAAATAAATGTAAATAAGGACGAAATATATGTAGAGGGCGGCAAGACGTATATTATAGAAAAAGCCTTCAACCATAACAACAGGAAAACTTTGCGGGACTTGTACGCCGACGAGTATAAAGATACGCCCAAAAGCGGAATCATTGTGGTAAAAGGACAAAATCGCTATACCGAGACTCTCTATAACGACAAAAACATTGCAATATATAACGCCGTCGATAATCCCCAATATAAATTAATGGAGCTTACAAACATAGGCAATTATTGCTTGCAAAAGAACAACGAAAAATTTTATTTCATAAGCGCGTCAAAAAAAGGAAATGCCAAAGCCTTTTTCGGAACTACGGGAAGACCGGGAGCAATAAAACCGAACGAATCATTTTTAAGCTTGTTTTTCACCGAGGATGTTGAGGCTATGCTTGAAGTTAATTATGGCAGTCCGATTATAGGGCGCATCCTTGCCGCGATTTATAACGATAACGCAGAAAACGCTTATACGTTCCATAATTACAAACTTACAAACGAGGGTAAATCCGATAACGGCGAATATTATGAAGAATATACGTCAAAGCAAAATAACGCTTCTTGCGCCGTAAGATTTTTCTTTAACGGGGATAAATTAGTTAAAGCCACATCGGTATACCAACGGAAAAACGCCGATAAAAGAAGCAATACGAAATTAAAAAACACCGTATATTTTAGAAAATTTACCGATACTCCCGAAGAAAAATATCTTGATTTGCCTAAAGAGATTGAGGTGGTACGAGACGAATAAAGACAGATTATTAACTAAAAATTCACTTTTTTCAATTATTAGGGGGAAACAGGATGAAAAAACATAACGCTCGTTACATGGTGGCGCTGATTACATTTTTAATTGCCTTTACCTTGTCAACCGTAGGATTAGCCGCGAAAAAAGTGGTTGCCGTAATGCCGATACAGTCTATAAACTCTAAACTTCAGCCCATCGCGCGAATTATGGGCGAACAGTTGGCTTCGGCACTTTTTAGAAGCGGACGAGCTACGGTTATCGAACGCAATCAATTACAACACGCATTAAAAGAAGCGGGATTCGGCATGACCGGCGCAGTAGATCAAAATACCGCCATAAAAACGGGAAAAATGCTTGGAGCAGGATATTCGCTTATAGGCACTCTAACACGGGCAGATACAAATTCTAATCCGATACCCGGACTTATTCTTGGAAAATTTAGTGGCTTGGCTAATAATGTGCAAGCTCACATAGGAGCTAATCTTCGCGTTATCAACAATGAAACGGGCGAACTTATACGAGTCGTTGACGTAGAAGGTCACGAAACAGGAAAGACGGTTGATGATGCCGTTCAAAACGCTTGTAAGGAAGCGGCGGATAAGTTTTTGGAAGAATTGTTGGGGAGTTTTGTCGGCGTAATCGTGGATGTCGATGGTAATCGCGTATATATAGACGCGGGGAGCGCGCAAGGCGTTCGGAAAGGCGAGAAATTGGAAATTGCCAGAGAAGGGCAGCCTATAACTCTTCCGAACGGCAAAATGATAATGAAATACAAAACCCTTGGTCTAATGAAAGTTGTAGAATTGCATGAGGACTACGCTATTTGCGAAGTTTACGAAGGCAGTATCACTTCCGCTCAAGGAGCGGTTGCTAGGAGAAAGAAATGAAAAAACTAGCCTTAATAATTTTCTTCTTGTTTGCGCTTTTTATTCCCATTACCGAAGCCAAACAAGTAACGGTAACGGGACAAGGCGTAACGGCGAGCGCCGCAGAGAATGACGCATTGCGTCAAGCTGTGGAAAAGGCTGTCGGAGTGTTGGTGGATTCTCAGTCGTTAGTAAGTAAAAATATTCTGATAGAGGATAACATTTACACTAATTCACGAGGATTTATCACAAACTATACGGTTGTCGACAAACGACAAGATGCGGTCGGAAGCTGGAGGGTAACTGTAAACGCTGATGTTGATGAGAGTCCTAATTCTAAATTGATGAACGAGTTGACCAGATTAGGTATTATTGATACTAGGTTGCGAAATCCCAAAATTGCCGTTTATATCCCGGAAAGTCATATTCAATATCGCGTGCCTGACCCTGCGGGAGAAACCGCTGTAATAAAAACATTGGTGAAAGCGGGATTCAGTCAAGTAATCGCCGCAAGTCCAAAACTTACTACGGTGTCATATAATTGGGCAAGGAAAGGATATAATGTTAATCTTGAGGATTTACGAGCTGCAGCTAGATTTTTTTCAGCCGATATAGTTATTATGGGAGAGGCATTTAGCGAAGGAGTGGGCGATCCCGGACAGTGGCTACCCGGGAACCAACGTATGAATATGCGCTCATGTCGCGCCAGAGTTGAAGCTAAAATGTATCTGGCAAAGACGGGACAGATTATTGCAGCCGATGGAAAATACGGTTCCGCTCTTGATATTTCGGAGGCAGTCGCCTCAAAAAAAGCGTTGGCGGCTGCCGGAGAAGAAATTGGAAATTACTTTGTCGATGAAATTCTGAAATATAGTTCCAGCAATCGACAAAATACGGAGCTGATAGTCATAAGCAGCGATTTCAGCAAAATAAATAAAGTGCAAGCGGCTCTTAAAAGTATTCGCGGCGTTAAAAACGTTCAAATGAAAAATTATGCAAGCGGAAAAGGCGTATTTGAAATACAGTATAGCGGCGCGCCGCAGACGCTTTATCGCGAGTTGGCGTCATCCGTCGACACTGCGCTTAATTTAATCTCCGCCTCGTACAATACTTTAACCGTTGGAGTAAGTTAAGTTTTAGGGAGGGTAAACATTATGAAACGGTTCCAAAAATTTTTTTCGGTTTTAGCCGTCTCCTTCCTTGTTTTATACGGCTCCGTCGTATATGCGGCGGACGGCGTAAACTGGGAAGAAGGCACTATTGTTGCGACAGGCATGGGCATAGCTCCGCCTGATACGGTAAATATCGCTCAGGCAAAAGCGCTGGCTCGCAGAGCCGCCGTAGTTGACGCTTATCGCCAAATGGCGGAAACAATAAGCGGCGTACAAGTTACATCAGAGTCTACGGTAAAGATGTTTATGACGCAATCGGACGTTACTCGTACCAAAGTCGAAGCTACAATAAAAGGCGCAAGAATAGTTAAAGAGCGCATGACTCCCGCAGGGGCTTATGAGGTTACAATGGTTGTACCTATGTTCGGCGTTACCGGCTCTCTTGCCGGCGCAATTATGGAGTCGCCTAAGGAAAAAGAAACGTTCCCCGAACCTGTCAGAAGCGTACCGCCTACTCCCGTAACTTCGCTTCCGACATCGGTCAGCGCTTCGGTTACGGTAAATATTCCCGCAACGCCAGCTACTCCAACCACTCCAACCACTCCAACTATTCCAACTATTCCAACTATTCCAACCGCACCGATTAAACCCGATAACGAACCGACTTACGTTCCTCCGACCGATTCAAACACAAGCGGCTCGTCCGCCGCTCCCGCGCCAGAAGGCAAAGCCATAGGAGGATATACGGGGCTCATCGTCGATTGCCGCGGATTGGGATTGGAAACAGCCATGAGTCCCGTAATTAAAAATGACAGCGGATTTCCTATCTACGGATATAAAAATTTAGACATAGACAAGGTTATAAGCAATGGCATGGCTTCTTATTCAAGAGACATAAATAATTGTCAAAGAGCGGGTTCTCATCCTCTGATAGTAAGAGCCGTAGGGCTTGACGGGAATAACATAAATCCGGTACTCAGCACGGCTGACGCTAATCGCGTGCTTATCGAAAACGGCGCTACGGGATTTTTAGATAAGACTAACGTTGTATTTTTAAGATAAACAAATAATTCCTAAAAAACGGCAGTGAAAGCCTAAATAGGTTTTCACTGCCGTTTTTTATCTTATTTTCTGCTTAATCTCTAAGCAACCATTTTAAAGCGTTTATTTTTTTTATTCCTTCGTAATCTGCTTCGACGCCCACTTCATCCAGCGTTAAAAGTGTTTTTGGATAGGAATCCCTTATTTTTTTTAAAGGTTTTAATTCTCGTTCGAGAGTTTCAGTTTGCAAAGTCGTTTCCGACACTTGAAAATAATGCAATCCACTTGCATTTTGAGCGATAAAATCAACTTCCCCTTCCGTATCCGAACCCACATAAACTTGATAATCTCTGCGGAGAAGTTCGAGATAAACAACATTTTCCAAAATATGACCTGTGTCCCGCCCTTTTTTCCCTGCAAAAAAAATCGAAGCGCAGGGTTACTATTCACGGGTAGTAAAAAAAGAAAAATATTGCTCTTCATGGTCAACCCTGCACTGGTCAACAAAAATTGGACACAAAACTAAAAAAATTTGACATTAAAATCGAATCATAGTACAAGACTCAATGATTTTCTGACATCACCTCGTAATCATTAGGCAAATCATGCCATCGATAATGCAGGTAGGTTCA
>JAGBMX010000011.1 GCA_017634675.1 Selenomonadaceae bacterium
AAAGAAAAATATTGCTCTTCATGGTCAACCCCTCTGCCCTTCGGGCACCTCCCCTTTCAGGGGAGGCTCTCTGATTTCTCATTTTGTGAATATATAATAGAAAAGTCACCTTCACGTTGCCTCCCCTGAAAGGGGAGGGGGACCGCGAAGCGGTGGAGAGGTCGACCATGAACGGCACTAATTCACCTTTCGCACCACTATGTTGTATTACCCGTGAATAGTAACGCTTTGGCGCTTAGAGGCTTATAAGGTTGCGCCCCTTGTGGGGTTTGGGGCGAAGCCCCAAGAAGGGATGATTATGAAAGAAGAAGCGAGGTTTTACCATAGATTTAGACGAAAGACGCAGGATATAATAAAGGTGGGCTTTTTGGGGGACTGTTTTTGGCAAACGCCCATAGAGAGGCTTAATTACGCTTTTTTGGGGATTAGAGACGATAAGATTTCAAGATGGGTATTTGCCCTAAACGAAGTTGAAGACGAAATAACTCTGCATTTGAAGGAGCAGACGGAGGGTTGGGAGAAGGTTTTCGGCAAGGCTCCCGTAGATATTGCGAAGCGAATTTACGCAAGTAAGATAGATGTTTTAATCGCTCTTTCCGATAATGAGATGATTAGGAAAGTTTTATCCCTTGCCCCCGCACCTATCGCTTTGGCGGGCGGAGGCGGTGTTTCAATCAAAGATGCGAACCTTGCCGACGTTCTTTTGGGAGATAAATATATTCAATCAAAATACGGCGACACGGTGGAATTCCCGTCTGCGTTTTGCTATTTGCCGTTTTTTGGCAATACCGCGATAAGGGATGATTTGCGGGACAACCTGATATTTGGGGCGTTTTACCATGAAAACGATAAGAGGATGGAACATTGGAAGGCGTTCGCGGAAATTTTGACAAAACTTCCGACGGCTAAGCTGAGATTTTTTTCGGACGCTTTTAATACGGAAAAAAACAAAATAGTAGCGAAAAAGAGATTGGCATGGGCGGGGATAGATGAAAACAGAGTCGAACTGGCGCAAAGAAACGCAGATACATTTGAAGTCTTTAACGGTATCGACATATTTCTCGACGCATATCCAAACGGCGAATCCGTCGCATTGGCCGATGCGCTTTACATGGGGGTTCCGGTCGTGTCTGCAACGAATGTCGGGCAAGGCGTATTGAACGCTGTGGGGCTTGGCGAACTTTGGGCCTCAGACGAGGCGGCTTATGTAAATTCCGCCGTAGCTCTTGCTTCGGATAACGAACTGCGGGCGGCGCTTCGCACATCTTTGCGAGGCATGATGGAAAATTCGACGTTGATGGATAGGGAAGTTTACGGAAAATATGTAAAACTTGCCGTATTTGCGGCTTTTGATTATCTGACGGAACAGGATAAAACCCCTCCAACCGAAGAAGAAACTAAAATTCTTTGGAAGATATTTGATGATATTAAATATACGGACAAGGAAAACAAACTTGCGATTGCCGACAGGTTGCTTTTGACAAGACCGACAGACAAGGAGCGCATAGCGGATCTTGTATTTGCCTTTGCGGATACGGATATCGAAACTCTGCAAAAAGCGGCCGAGATGTTGCCTGATGATACGATTGCGGGAAAGTTTATTAGGTTTAATTTGGCAAAACATAAGAAAGATTATGAAGAAGCGGAGAAATTGGGGCTTGAGATAAAGGAAATCGCAACTGCGGACGAAAACGACGAGAATTTTGTTTCCGCAACCCTTCATATGTTGGCGGATATGTATAAGAGCATGGGGCGCATGAAGGACGCCGCCGAAATGTACCGTCTAAGCGCAGAAAAGACTAAGGAGAAGTATAAGTCCAACGAATACGACCGCTACAGCAACTATGTTTTCACGCTTAATTATACCGACGCGACCCCAAAGGAACTCTTAGAAGCGGCCAAAGGTTTTAACGAATGTGTGAAAAATTTGCCCAGATATACGCATGTTAAGCGTAAGAATAAGAAAATTAAAGTGGGATATATTTCGCCGGACTTCAGGAACCACGTTGTGGCGTGTTTTGCGCTGGCGTTTTTTCAGGCAAGGGATGCCAAGCGTTTTGAAACGTTCGCTTATATGTTGAAAAAACCGGATCCGGTAACGGAGATTTTCAAAACGACAGCGGATAATTTTAGGGATCTTTCAAGCCTTAAATATGATGAAATAGCAAAGCTTATTTATGAGGATAAAATAGACATTTTGGTGGATCTTGCAGGACATACTGGGTACAATCCCCTGCCGATTATGGCAAGAAAACCGGCTCCCATACAGATGTCGGGCATAGGGTATTTTTCGCCTACGGGATTGCGTGAAATGGATTATTTTATAGTGGACGAACATACTGCGCCCCCGGGTGAGGAGGAAAACTTTACCGAAAAGCTTATCCGTCTGCCGCACAGTCATTTTTGCTATACCTACGTTAAACCCATGCAGGAAAGGGATAAAACCTTAGCTTTCGAGAAAAACGGTTTCATCACGTTTGGTTCAATGAATAACAGCAACAAACTTAACGATAACGTTTTGAAAACATGGCGTCGAATATTGGAAAATACGCCTGATTCGAAACTGTTTCTCAAGTTTGTGATATACGACGATCCGTACCGACTTAATAAAGAAAAGACTCGAATGGAAAAAATGGGCATTGACTTAAATCGCGTGATATTTGAAGGTTTTTCGGGGGATTATCTTAAAGGTTACAATCTCATAGACATAGCCTTAGATCCTTATCCGTATCCCGGAGGAGGCACTACTTGCGATGCGCTTATGATGGGCGTTCCCGTTATAACATTGTCGGGAAAGAGCAATCACGAGCGTTTCGGCAAGAGCATTCTCTGCAATTTAAACCTTGAGGAACTTGTGGCGTATAGCGAAGACGAATACATAGATATCGCAGTGAAACTTGCAAACGACAAAGACCGCCTCAAAAGGCTGCATGAAGAAATTCCAAGTCGCATGAAAAACAGCGCAATCATGGATCAAAAACTCTACATGACAGACCTTGAGGCGGTCTATGAAAAAGTTTACCAAAAATGGCTGGAGAGCTGACGGGCGTTATCCGTTAGTTATAAAACATTTCGTCGCCTAAGGAATAATAAATTCCCAAGCAAATAATCGCCAAAATTGCTATATCTCCCATAAAATCCTTTCATTCCTTGTTTATCATGCCGATAGGCGGCATTTTCATGTAAATGTAAAACATGGCGACAAAGAGGAAAATACATCCTCCTATCAAGCCCATCCAACCGTTATGAGTGAATCCCGAAATCACATAACCCAAGAAGCTGCAAGTTGCAACGGTTATGACATAGGGGATTTGAGTGTTTACATGGTCAAGATGATGGCATTGAGCGCCTGCTGAAGATAAAATCGTGGTGTCTGAAATGGGGGAGGCGTGATCTCCCGCGACTGCGCCGGATAAGATTGCCGCTACATTAATAGCCAGCAGCAAAAAGTCGTTTGCTCCCAAAATAGCTATTGCAATGGGAATGAGTATGCCAAACGTTCCCCAACTCGTGCCGGTTGCAAACGCCAGCGCGATACTGATAAGGAAGAATATTGGGGGAAGTATCATTATAAACGTAGCGTTGTCTGAAACGATATTTCCAACAAAACCGCCAAGATTAAGATATTTTTCGCTACAGATACCGGAAAGCGTCCAAGCGAGGCAGAGAATGAAAATAGCCGGGGTCATGGCCTTAAACCCGGCGCTGAAACTGTCGCAAAAAGCGTTGAAACCGATTATTTTTCTGGGAAGGTATAAAAATCCCGTAAAGACGAAGGCGATAAAGGAACCCATAACCAGAGCCTTTGACGCTTCACAATTTGCAAAGGCGTCGCTGACGCTTGCGCCGCTGTGTATGCCGCCGGTGTAGAGCATGCCGTAAATGCAAGAAACTATCAGCACGAAAAGCGGCAACACCAAATCTATGACTTTGCCTTTGCCGTCGCCCGCAACGGAAGCCAGTTCCGTGTCTTGATACTCCTGCGGTATTTGAAATTCCTGTTGGTTCAAAAGCTCGCTTTGGCGCATGGTGGCGAAATCCTTTCCCGTATATATGATAAACGCCAAGAAAATCAAGGTGAGCCACGCATAAATGTTGTATGGTATGGTTTGAATAAAGAGGGCGAACCCGTCTATCGAACTGTCTTCAGGAAGAGAGGAACTGACGGCCGCCGCCCAGCTTGAAACCGGCGCAATAATACATATCGGAGCTGCGGTTGCGTCTATGATATACGCCAATTTTGTCCTGGCAATTTTAAACCTGTCCGTTATGGGACGCATGACGGTGCCAACGGTAAGGCAGTTGAAATAATCGTCGATAAAGATAAGAAGTCCTAAAATCGCCGTTAAAAACATGGAGCTTCTCTTATCTTTTATCTTTTTCGCAGCAAGCTCGCCGTAAGCCCTGGTTGCGCCGGATTTGGAAATAGTGGCGACAAGAATGCCAAGTATAACCAAAAAAACCAAGATGTTTACGTTTGCGCCGATTTTTTCCTCCATAATCCCGAACATGGTCGTTATTGAGGCAAGCACATTGAAGTGGGTGTATATCATGGCACCGGAAAAAACGCCTATGATAAGAGACATATAGACTTCCTTCGTGATAAGCGCAAGAATAATGGCTATGAGCGGAGGAAGCGTTGAAAAAACAGTCTGTTCCATAAATCTCATCCTTTCGCAAATTTTTCGTCCATTGTATAATACGTATTTGAAATGTAAATGAATTATAGCAAACGCCAAAAATATTTTCCTCCCCGCCCTTCGGGCGGAGAGACAAAATGCAAAATTTATTGTCGTTGACTATATTTAAACGAAGGTGAATTTTATGTTTTCCGAAGAATTATTAAAGTTAAAAGAAGAAGTTTTGCTTGAGGTAAAGCCGTATTTTGAAAGACTTAGGCAAACCGAAGAAAAAAATTCATTTAAAGTTTTAAACGCCATGCGCGGGGCGAAAGTATCCGACGCTCATTTTGGCGTATCGTCGGGATACGCATACAATGACATCGGCAGAAGCAAATTGGAAGAAGTCTACGCCAAAATTTTCCGCGCTGAAAGGGCGCTGGTAAGGCCGCAATTCGTTTCCGGCACCCACGCTCTCGCTACCGTGCTTTTCGGTTGTTTGCGTCCTGGAGACAAACTGGTGTCTGTTACCGGCAGTCCGTACGACACAATGCAAACGGTTATAGGTCACGCCGTTAAAAGCAGCGGTTCTTTACGGGAATTTGGAGTTTTATACGACGAACTTCCCATGATAAACGGCAGAGTTGATATTAACGGAATAAAAAATATATTGGACGCAAAAACAAAAATGGTGCTGATTCAGCGTTCAAGAGGATATAGCGATAGGGAACCGATTTTTATTTCCGAAATGGAAAAAATTATCGACGAGGTAAGAATTCATGCGCCGAAATGTATCGTATTCGTGGATAACTGTTACGGCGAATTTGTGGAAGAAAGGGAACCGATAGAAGCGGGAGCGGATATTATCGCAGGGTCGTTAATAAAAAATCCCGGCGGCGGGCTTGCGCCTACCGGCGGGTATATAGCGGGCAGAGACGATTTGGTTGAGCTGTCTTCCTATAGATTGACGGCGCCAGGCATGGGAGACGAACTTGGGGCAAGTTTAACCGGCAACCGACTCTTTTTTGAAGGTTTGTTCATTGCGCCGCATATCGTGTCGGAAGCTTTAAAAAGCGCAATTTTTGCGGCGGGATTATTTGAAAAACTCGGGTTTGGTACCCATCCTTTAAAGGAAGAGCCCAGAGGCGATATAATTCAATCCGTAAGGCTTCAAACTCCCGAAAAATTAAAAGCCTTTTGCAGGGGAATTCAAAGTTATTCTCCGGTGGATTCCTTTGCAACACCCGAAGCGTGGGATATGCCCGGTTATGAGGATAAGGTAATAATGGCGGCCGGAACTTTCGTGCAAGGCGCTTCGATTGAATTAAGCGCGGACGGTCCCTTGCGAGAGCCATATAATGTATATATGCAAGGCGGATTGGCGTTTTCTCAGGCGATGATTGGGATAATGGGAGCGGCGGAAGCGGTAATAAGCAAAAAGTGACTATGATTTTTCATAGTCACTTCAGACTGTAGACAAAACGTGTTTTCCTCGAAAGATGAGGAAAACACGTTTAATTTTTGTTAAAGCGAAATTATACAAAATAAGGAATAAAATATAACTTTTACGTACACTCTCCCTTCCTTTCTTTTTCCACAGCGCTATTTTCTTTAAATTCATGCACGCAAAAATGAGCGTCGCCTGCATTTTTAATTTTGCAAGACCACGCATTGTCGCATATCTTAGTCCATGCCGCTCTTTTCCTTCGGCAAAGACCCGTTCTATCGTTTCTTTTCGTTCTTTGTAGATTTCTTTATACTTTGGAACATAGCGATATTCCTCGGCTTGTTCCATATATTCTGCCCATATATGACGAGTTACTACTTTTGTCATATTCTGACTCATCGTACATTTGTCACGGTATGGGCCATCTTTACAAACCTTTGGGTCGCTTTTATATTCTTTATATCCTTCTCTGTTCGTTGTCGTGTATTTCAAAACTTGATTATTCTGGCAAATATAGCAATCATAATATTCGTCATATACAAATTCTTTCTTATTTAAACTTCCCACATAGAAAATAACAAATAAACCAACAAAATAACGATTTTTAGCAAGAAAAAAAGCGAAAAGTCTCAAACTATGGTATAATAGTCATAGCGTTAATTCTCCTTTGGAAGATTGTTTGACACACTTTCTATTATACCATCAAATTCGTCCGATGAAAAGAAAGTTTTTTGCTCTGTTCAATCCTTTCTGTTAAATTTTCATATTGCCCAATTGCTGAGGAAATGCGGCATATCAAAGCAGAAAGGCTTTTCCGTAATGGAAGTATTCACCTATATCTTCAGCAACGTTTTTCGTATGGGCAGTTTTTATATGCAAAGCAAAATTGGCAGTCTTAACGAACACTTTAAGAAAAACACCTACTACCGTTTCTTCAAAGATGTTCAGGGAAATTGGCTTAGATTTACGACGCTACTGTCTGAACGCATCATAAACCAATATTTGCGCCCTCTCACCTCTCAAAATAGGGATACTTGTTTTGCTATTGACGATACACTTTATGAGCGCATAGGGTACAAAAAAACCGAACTTGCCGCAAAAGTATTCGATCATGTGAATATGATGTATCGCAAAGGATTCCACCTTTTAACGCTTGGCTGGACTGATGGATGCACATTTTTACCTATCAATTTCTCTTTACTTTCCTCTCCCAAAGATACCAATGTGCTGGGAAAAATCGAGGACTTTGACAAACGCAGTTTACGTTACAAACGCCGCGCTATGGCAAGGACAAAGGCAACGGAAGTTATGATTGAACTTTTGAAAACAGCCATTAAAGCCGATCATCACGCAAAGTATGTCTTAATGGACAGTTGGTTTGCTAATCCACGTCAAATTCTTGACATTAAAGAATTGGGGTTAAATGTCATCGCCATGGTTAAGCGCAGTTCTAGGATTCGTTATCTTTTAAATGGGCAACTGAAGAATATTAAGCAAATCTACGCCTATTGCAAAAAACGCCGCGGACGCTCTAAGTATCTTCTTTCAATCCCTGTACAAATTTGTATTGCAGGGAAGGAATGTAGAGATGCGCGCATTGTATGCGTGCGCAACAGAAATAATCGCAAAGATTGGATTGCGTTCCTTACAACCGATATGAGTCTTAGCGAGGAAGACATCATTCGCATCTACGGTAAACGATGGGATATTGAGGTGTTTTTCAAGACCTGCAAAAGTACTCTGCTTCTCACAAAGGGTTATCATGGGCTTTCTTATGATGCCTTGACAGCTTATATTGCCATCGTATTTGTTCGCTATATGCTTTTAGCGGTTGCAAAACGAAATAACGAAGATGACCGAACGCTTGGAGAATTGTTTTATTTGATGGTTAGCGAAGTTGCAGATCTTACATACAGTGAATCTATGCTGATAATTGTCACTGCCATGCTGAATACCGTACATGAGATGTTTCAATTAACGGAAGCTCAAACGAATGAAATGATGGAAAAATTTATGAACAATTTACCCGAACATTTGAGAAAATGTCTTGAACCAAGATTAGCGGCGTAATTTTTTCCTTGCTTCCTTTTATTTGCTGAGACTTAGAGAATTTTTTTATGTGGGAAGTTTAAATTTCTTATAAAAAAATCCATCTTTAGTCATCGGACGCTTATAAGGAACGCAAGGAATTTTACCATCTTCAATAATTTCTCGCATTATACCCGGCGTTTTATAACCTGCGTCTACCGCTACCGCTTGAGTATTCTTTTTTATTTCACCCAACTTATTATATACTTCATGAAACATTTGGCTGTCGTGAACATTACCGGCATCAACAGAAACTCCGAGGACAAATCCGTTTCTGTCGCAAGCGGTATTAGCAACATAAGCAAAGCACCGTTCATGTTCACCTTTTACAAATAGTTCGCTTTCAGGATCTGTAGTACTTTTGGTTTTCTCTACTTGTTGAGAGGGAGTATTCTTTGGATTAAACGGCTGTTTTTCATGGATTTCTCTATCCTTGTTGATTTCTGCCTCAAGTTCTGATTGATATTGTTTAATTGGTTTATTCACTAGACCTATTCGGAAACCAAGAATTGATGTTGAAAATTGTAAATTGTAAATTCCCGCAATAAGAGAAAAACGCAAGGCAAAACGTTTCTGCTTGTTCCTATAACGTGATGATAATAAGCGGAAACGTTTCAGATAACGGTTCACATGCTCAATCACTATCCGTTTTCTTTCAATAACAGAGTTGTGCTTTTTCTGATTGGGCGTAAGTTTATGT
>JAGBMX010000092.1 GCA_017634675.1 Selenomonadaceae bacterium
AAGTTTTTTCTTCGCCAGAAGAAAAAACTACATACGTCAGCATTTCAACAAGACGTCCGAGAGGCGGGAGATTTAAACTCCCGCCTTTCTTCCGATATAGACCCCCACCTAAGAGGTGGGGGTCATCTAGTCTTGTTATATATCCACAAAATGAGAAATCAGAGAGCCTCCCCTGAAAGGGGAGGTGCCCGAAGGGCAGAGGGGTTGACCATGAAGAGCAATATTTTTCTTTTTTTACTACCCGTGAATAGTAACAGCTTAATGACAAATAAACTCTTTTTTCTTAAACTATCGATGGACAATTTTTAATTCTATGATATAATGAGCGTGATTTGATTTTGAAAGGAGTCATTTATATGCCTATAACCAAGGAAATGGGAATTTTGGAAGTGGTGCAAAACCATCCCGAAACCATAGAGGTTTTTGCAAATTCCGGCATGGGCTGTATTGGTTGCGCCGCCGCCCATTTTGAAAACATCGAGCAAGGCGCCTTAGCGCACGGTCTGGACATAGACGCTTTAATCGACAATTTAAACAAAGCCGTAGCAAGCTAAAGCTAAAAATATGGATGAGAAAGAATTATTGCAAATTTATGTTGCGATTTGTTTCATCCCTACCCCCTCTCTTACATTAGAGAGGGGGTTTTATGTTGTGTTTGCCGAAAAAGGGAATATTAAAAGGAAAAAATACGACTAATTTTATCAAAAAAAGACGGAGCAACCATTTTATTGCTCCGTCGTTATCATCAACTGTATTCTTCCATTTTAGTAGCCACTATTGCATGACTTGCCGTTAAACAGGCGACATCGTTTACTATAGGATAAGCTAACAAGCTGTCTTTTGAAAAATATGCGTTCCCTATCTTTTTCAACGGTGTTTTGGTTATGGGACAACACAATTTATCGACAACATCTAATCCGGCATTTTTTCTTATAATCATCATTCCAACAGGATTCAACGGATTTCCATTCATTCCGTATAATTCCCAAGTTTCAATGTTAAATCCTAATTCTTTCGCTGCGCCGTATAAATTTTGCACATATCCGTGATATTCCATGCGACGACGCGCTTTTTCATCCGCCAAATCATAAGCCGGTTCCAGCAAAATTAAATATTCGTTTGTAACTCGATACAATTCCCGTAAAATTTCCTCTTCATGTCCGTTATTCGGTTCAATGGCTTGACATGTGTACACGATATCAACAGAATTATCCGCAAGGGGCAGTTGGAACATATCCCCAACGCACAAAAAAGGTCGGTTTTTTCCTTTTATATACTTCGCCGATAAGCGTTGCGCAGCCTTGATTCTAGACCACGAAATATCCACCCCCCCCCCGGATTTCGGGGCTTGAGCGCATCTCGCTTAAAAGCGACGCCAGGGCGTTTGCTTCGCCTACTCCACATTCAAGTATACTCCGCTTGTTGCAGGATAAGCCGTCGATTGTTTTAGCAAGCCTGGAAATATGTCTGCTATAATACGTCGGATCTTTTTCATAGGCCTCAGAATATGTTCCCGCTTGAAAATCATAGCTTATCAGAATGTCCTCAAGCGTATTTTCTTTTTGCCCGTATTCGTCCTTTAGATAGCGTATGATGTTTTTCTCTTGCCCGTACAATTCCTTAATACGAGAAAGCATCTTAATCTTGTCAAACAACAAAAAAACCCCTTTCACTTGCGAAACGACTTTTCGCCATATATGAAACACATTGTCAGTATATCATAATTGTGGGAAAAAACAACAAAATTTGACAAAGAAAAAAGGCTGAGCGCATGCCCAACCTTTTTTAAGAAATTACTTGTTGACAGCTTCTTTTAAAGCCTTACCAGCCTTAAAGCTGGGAGTTTTGGAAGCGGGAATATCAATCTCTTCGCCTGTCTGGGGATTTCTTCCCTTTCTTGCGGCGCGCTCTTTAACTTCAAAGGTACCAAAACCGATAAGTTGGATTCTGTCACCTTCGATAAGTGCCTGTTCGACGCTTTCGAAAAAGGCGTTAAGCGCTTTTTCGGTGTCTTTCTTTGTAAGGGAAGCGCGCTGCGCCATCGCCGCTACGAGTTCTGTTTTGTTCAAGGATAAAGCCTCCTTAAGAATAAATTTATAATTACTATTGCGTATATCACGCTTTCTTGAAGGAATGTAACATAAAACCTTAGAAATATCAAGGTTTTTTTAAAAAAAAAGAAAAATTAACAAAAAAATTCGTTACTATACACAAAATTTGTCTCGTTTCAAAAATTCTCCTTGCATAATAAAAAGTTTTCGTGTATAATTCATCATTGTATAAACGCGGAGAGGTGTCCGAGTGGTCGAAGGTGACAGACTCGAAATCTGTTGTGGGGAAACTCACCGTGGGTTCGAATCCCACCCTCTCCGCCATTTTTTTTGAAATATCTCCCTGCATGATTTATGCGGGGATTTTTTTATGAATATTTTTCGGAATTTGAAATCACAAATCACATTATTCCCACTCAATGTTAAAATTCCAATTCGAAGGAACTATCCCTGAAACCAGATATCCTTTTATCTTTTCTTGCAATAATTCTTCGCTTACCTCGTCATATGTTCCGATATAATCGATATATCCCGCTTTAGCGCAATCTTTAGATATTTTTATCTGATTATCCGCTATAGCGGTAACAATACACGGAAGCTTCAAATAAAGTCGCTCCCAAGTTGAAGATCCACCGGCTCCAAGCGCCAAATCAGCTTCTGACATAAATTTTGCCATATTGTCGATTTGGCAGTAATATCGCAAAAAATCATATTCGGCGCAAAATTTTTCCACGTCATTTTTATGGTTATTACCGCCTCCCACGACAACATTCACAACGACGTTTTCGGGAGAAATATTAACTAACGCCTTCAGAGCTTTCATTGTTTCGTTTGTAAGATCGCTGCCCCCGTAAAACACAAGAATATTATTTATCTGTCCCTCGCGGTCTTTAACCGTCTTTCTTTCTTCATAAAACTCATCACGCAGCAGAGCGTGTTTAGGGCCAAGCAACATTCTACAAGTTTTAGGCACAAGTCCGTTATAACGATTATCTTTACCAATATAAAAATTTTGATCCAGCAGAATATCCGCTTCATGGCGTCTATTTGCCAAATCGTCTATGACAAAAATCTTCCTTACAAAAGGACGCATTTGCTTCTCCCAATCAATATCTAAGGCGTAACTATCTACGACAAGAGTATCCACATCTCCTAAACTCCGCAAAATCTCAATTGTTTCCCTTGCGTCCGTATCTTTATCCACAGAAAGCCACTCGGCGTAACCGGCAAGCTTTGTATCTTTTTCATAACGTGGAAGCTTATGCAAGGCAAAGCCCGCATTTTCCGCAAGATAAGAAAGATTTCCTTCTAATTCCCTTGAAATAAAATGCACATCGGCGTTTTGCCTGTATTTAAACCGCTTTGCCAACGTAATAGAACGCATAACATGCCCGCTGCCTATCAAATTCGATGAATCAACGCGAATAACGACCTTCATTCAATCAGCCTCCTACTCTAAAAACCAAGCATAGCGCATTATGTCAACATTAGAATTTCATTAAAAACGTGGTATTTGCCCTATATGGTATTCCATTTCTCGTAAAGTTATGTTATATTAATTTCAACCGAACAATCAAGGATAAATGAAAGGGGTATTTTTATGACGAGAAAAACGGTAAAAAAACTTTTAGCTGTATCTATGATACTTACAGTATCGATCTTTACCGCAGGTTGTGATGATGATGATAACGATAGGAAGCGTCCGCCCAAACATGCGCGTAATGACCACAGAGATTACAGTAATCATGACCGGGATAGAGACAGCCATAAAAATCAACACAGAGACGATCACAAAAACACCAATCAGCGAGACGATAAACGCCCACATAAGCCAAAGCCGCATTATCGCTCCAATATGGTTGGGGAATACAGCGCAGTCGCAATAAACAATGCCGTTACACCTAAAGGGACCACCGTATATGTGGACATATTCGAAGATGACAACGAAGATCTTTATTTGGAACTTCCAAACGGCAGCAGCTATCCGATTTCATTTAACGGCAACTCGGGTGAAGTAGCGGGCGGCACTATTTCGAAATCCGCCTACTCGGCAAAAACCGACGGCAGTTTCGTCTACAAAGATAAAAAAGGCGGAATGTGGCTTGTAGAGAAAATCGATTGAAAAAAACCTCCCGGTGTGGGAGGTTTTTTATTATTTTAAAGCATCGCCGAGTTTTGAATTGGTGTTGCGCGCAGCCTGTACGCTTTCTGCGAATTTTGCCTTTTCATCGCCTTCAAGCTTGTATTCGATAATTTTTTCCATACCGTTCTTTCCAAGGACAACGGGAACGCCGATGCAAAGATCGTTTTCGCCGTACTCGCCTTCAAGAGCGACGCAGCAAGGCATAAGCTTCTTAGAATCAAGGGCAATAGCCTCAACCATAGCGGCAGCTGCAGCGCCGGGCGCATACCAAGCGGAAGTGCCGAGAAGTTTTGTAAGAGTTGCGCCGCCAACTTTTGTCTGCGCAACAGCTTCCTTAATTTGCTCATCGTTTAAGAAATGAGTAATGGGAATACCGTGATAAGTCGCAAGACTTACAAGCGGAACCATAGTCGTATCGCTGTGACCGCCGATAACCATTCCGTCGATATCGGTAACTGAAGCGGGGAAACCGGCGTCGTTTAACGCCTTGGTTAAGAAGTAACGGAAACGACCGCTGTCAAGCATACCGCCCTGACCGATAACACGGTTGCGGGGAAGTTTGGAATCCTTTAAGGTAAGGTATGTCATAGCGTCCATAGGATTCGAAATAATGATAAAGATAGCGTTGGGCGAATGTTTCAAAGACTGATCCACCACGCCTTTAACGATTTTCGCGTTAACCCCGATGAGTTCTTCTCTCGTCATACCGGGTTTACGAGGAATACCGGATGTTATAACCACAACATCGCTTCCCGCTGTAGCGGAATAATCCGGCGCATCTAAAGGAGAAGTCGCTCCTTTGACCTTTGTATCAAAATTTAACATATGCGCCGTCTGCATGATGTCCATGGCTTTTCCTTCGGACAAGCCTTCTTTAACGTCGATAAGCACAATCTCTGCGCACACATTTTTCGCCGCAAGCACGTTCGCCACAGTAGCTCCAACATTACCGGCGCCAACAACAGTTACCTTCATGTAATTGCCTCCTCATAGCAATTGAAATTAAACATCTTTCTTTTCTTTTTTCTCTTTTTTTGTAAACAAAGAGGAACAAGAAAAGAAACAAAAGAAAAAAGAGAAAAAAGCTTTAATAAAATAAAAAAACAATTATCCGAACT
>JAGBMX010000093.1 GCA_017634675.1 Selenomonadaceae bacterium
TATAGTAAACGACATTAAAATTTTTACTTTTTGATAAAGTTTTCTTTCTCTCTTTTCTTCTTTGTTACTTTCTTCTTTTCTCTCTTTCTTTTTCAAAAGAAAGAGAGAAAAGAAGAAAGTAAAGAAAATTTTATCGTTCACTATAAAATTAAAACTATAATAAAAAAACAAAACTAACAACAAGAGAACCCGGGATTCCAAAGGGCAATGCCCTTTGGCGGGAGTCCAGAGGGCGGCGCCCTTTGGTGGAGTTTGAGGCGAAGCCTCAACAAAGAGGAGGCGGGACTTTTTGGATAGAAAAGCGGATAAGATTTTAAGGCTGCTCGCGGAGAAGTATCCGTCGAAAGAGGCTGTGTACTCTAAGATAATACATCTTCAGGCGGAGCTGAAATTGCCTAAGGCCGTTGAACATTTTATGAGCGATTTGCACGGCGAATACGCTTCTTTTTTTCATATACTTAACAACTGCTCCGGGGTTATAAGGGAAAAAGTGGAGTACGTTTTCGGGGGAAAATTCACCGAAGAAGAGATGGCGGAGTTTTGCACACTTATCTATTACCCAAGGGAGAAGATAGCCCAGCTTGCCCAAGAAGGCGTGGTGGATTCGGAGTGGTACCGGCAGAATATCTCAAATATGCTTGAAATAGCGAAGGTCATGAGTTATAAATACACTTCGCCTAAGATTAAGAGTTCGATTCCCTCTAAATACGAGTCCGTGATAGAAGAGCTGATGCACACAAGACCCGACGTGGACAACGCTCAGTTTGTGTACCATAAGCAGCTTTTGGATTCGATAGTGGCGACGGACAGCGCGGTGGATTTTATATACGCCTTTACGGAGCTGATAAAAAGACTGGCTGTTGTGCGGCTTCATATCGTCGGGGATTTCTTCGACAGGGGCAACCGTCCCGACGCTATACTTAACAGGCTTATGCGGCATCCTAAAGTCGATATCCAATGGGGCAACCACGACGTACTCTGGATGGGCGCAGCATTGGGCAGCGAAGTGTGTATCGCTACCGTTGTCAGGAACAGCCTGCGTTATAACAACACGGACGTGCTTGAAAGAGGTTACGGCATAAACCTTCGTCCGTTTATAACATTCGCTTCCCACAGTTACCCCGACGCAAACCCGATTAAAGCGGGAGAAAAAGCGGCGGCGATACTGATGTTTAAACTTGAGGGACAGATGATTCGCCGCAATCCCGATTTTCAGATGGACAGCCGCCTGCTCCTTGACAAGATAGATTTTAAGTCGAGTTACGCCGTTATGGACGACGGTAAGCGTTATGAGTTAAAGAGCGCGTATTTCCCGACTGTCGATGAGAATGCGGAGGATCCTTACGCCCTTACGCCCAAGGAAGAGGAGCTTATTGCGGATTTAAAGACGTATTTCGTCGAGAGCGCCGTTTTGCAAAGACACATTGATTATCTCTATCAAAAAGGCAGCATATACACCTGCCACAATGGCAACCTTCTTTTCCACGGCTGCGTTCCCATGAACGAGGACGGCACCTTTAGGGAAATTGAGTTTGACGGCAAAATCTACAAAGGCAAGGCGTATTTTGATTATGTGGATTTACGGGCAAGACAAGCCTATCTAAAGCGGGATCAAAAAGGCTTGGACTTTATGTATTTTCTCTGGTGCGGGTTGAATTCGCCGATGGCGGGACGAGAGTTCAAAACATTTGAGCGGGCGTTCTTATCCGACGAAAAGACTTGGAAAGAGCCGAGCGATCCTTATTTTAAACTAATCAACGAAGAAGGCACCTGCGAAAAGGTGTTGGAGGAGTTCGGCTTGCCGCCGGAACGCGGGCATATTATAAACGGTCATGTTCCCGTAAAAGTGAAAAAAGGCGAAACGCCGATTAAAGCTGGCGGTCGCGCCATAGTTATCGACGGCGGATTTTGCAAGGCGTACCACAAAAAAACGGGTATCAGCGGGTTTACCCTCGTTTCAAACTCTCGGGGGCTTCGTCTGCTTGAACATCAAAAAATAGCCGATGTTAAAGCCGCTTTAAAAGAAAACGGCGACATCGAATCCGTCTCCGAAACCATCGAACTTCAAAACTACCGCACTACCGTCGGCGACACCGACGCGGGTCAGCGCATCAAAGACGAAATCGAAGACTTAAAGGCTTTACTTGACGCTTATAACACAGGCGTGCTTCAACCCAAAGAGTAGTTGGGGCTCCGCCCCAAACCCCGGCAGGGGCGCTGCCCCTGCACCCTGCCAAAGGAGCTTCGCCCCTCTGGACTCCCGATTAAATTAATTGTTTTCCACGCTCAAGATGCGCAGAAAACAATTAATTATTACGGGGTCAAGGGGCGAAGTCCCTTGCGGGAGTCCAGAGGGCAGCGCCCTTTGGTGGGAGTTTGAGGGTGAAACCCTCAATAATATAATGCGAGGTTAAGATATGGCAGGAATAATGATATTAGGCGAGGCGGGGGAGTTAGTTGAGATAGTTGCGCCTCATTACAGCGTAAAGACGGTTGCGAGCGCGGAAGAAGCGCTAAACGCCGTGTCCGGCGGCGCAGTTGAAGCTGTCGTGGTTTCTATGACGAAAGATAATGTGGGACTCATTCCCGTATTGTCGCAGACGCCTTCCGGGCGGATTCCCGTGCTTGTTATTACCGATGGAAATTTAGAGCATGAAAGACACGCTCTTGAGATGGGGGCGAACGATTTTATATCTAAGCCGTACCATGAAAAGCTGGTTCTAAACAGGTTGAAAAACGCGTTAAACGGCACGGATAACGCATGGGATAAAGCCTTTGGCGAAGCGCAGGGACTTGAGATACAGAAGCTTCAAAGGGCGATGGATATGGATCCCCTAACGGGGCTTTTAAACCGCAGTTCGTTTTATAAGCAGGGCGCAGAGCTTTTGAAGAATACGGATAAGCCTTATTTTGTGGTGTATTTTGATATAAGCTGTTTTAAAGTGCTGAACGATCTCTTTAATATGGAAACGGGAGATTTGGTACTCTCTACCGCCGGGTATTATTTTCCGTCGGTTGTTGGCGATACCGGGCTTGCGGCAAGGTTTGAGGCGGATCATTTCGTGTTGCTCATTGAAAAGGATAAACTTGATATTGAGCGGATACTGTACGATCTTGACAATCACATCGAAACGCTTGGCATAAACCATACAATACGTTTCTTTGCGGGTATATACGAAGTGACGGACAAAACCGTGCATATAGACCGTATGTGCGATGGGGCGCATATCGCTTTAAATAAAATAAAGGGCAGTTACGGCGTGAGGTACGCTTATTACGACGAGAGTTTGCGAGAGATTATGGTGAGGGAGCAGACTCTTGTGAGGGATATGGAAATCGCCTTGGTTGAAAATCAGTTTAAGATTTATATGCAGGCGATATACGACACGAGCAAGCGGCGCATTGTTTCTGCCGAAGCGCTTGTTAGATGGGAGCATCCAACGCTTAATTATATCCCGCCCAATCAATTTGTGCCGCTGTTTGAGAAAAATGGTTTTATCGTGCGTCTTGACCGCTATGTATGGGAAGAGGTGTGTAAGTTCCTCCGCGCTGAATGGGACACGTTCGGAGAAGTCATTCCCGTATCGGTGAACGTGTCAAGGCTTAACTTCTATAATAGAGACCTCTTAGACTATCTTCTTTCACTCGTGCAAAAATACGAGCTTGAGCCTTCCATGATACGGCTTGAGATAACGGAAACGGCGTACATGGACGAGCCTGAAAAAATAATTTCCATGATAAAGGAATTCCGCGCCCACGGTTTTGCGGTTATGATGGACGATTTCGGCAGCGGACATTCGTCGCTTTCCATGTTGAAAAACCTGCCGGTAGACGTGTTGAAGTTAGATATGAGTTTCACCCGCGAAGCAGGTTCTTCCAAGCGAGTCTACGCCATTCTCAAATTTATCATGGACCTTTCCAAAGCGCTTACCATGGACGTTATAGTGGAAGGCGTCGAAACGAAAGACCAATTAGATGTTATCGCCTCCTTAGGCTGCCACAAAATTCAAGGCTACTACTTCGGTCGCCCAATGCCAAAAGACGACTTTATGCGCACGCTTGAAGAGCAATTCGAACGTGAAAAAGCTGTAAGGTAGTGGTTGAGGCTAGTCTCTACTTTCTTTCTCTCTCTTTTTTGTAAAAAAGAGAGAGAAAGAAAGTAGCAAAGAAAGAGAGAGAAAAAACTTTAATAATGGGTTTTGATTTACGCTCACAATTACTGTGGAAAACTATTGCCCGGTTTTTCGCAGTTTTTTTTTAAAGGAAGGATTTATATGAAGGTTGGTTTAAAAAAAGAAGTTTTTACTACAGTTAATGAAGGAAATACTGCTATAGCTGTTAAAAGCGGGACGCTTCCCGTGTTCGCCACGCCTATGATGTGCGCTTTAATGGAAGAGGCGGCGGCAAATTTGCTTGAAGAATATCTATCCGACGAGGAAACTTCCGTGGGTATTTCCATAAGCGTACAACATAAAGCCGCTACTCCGGTTGGAATGAAAGTTCGCGCCGTTGCCGAGATTACGGGAGTGGACGGAAGAAAAGTAGCTTTTAGCGTAAAAGCGTTCGATGAAAAGGAAGAAATAGGCGATGGCGTTCACGAACGATTTGTGGTGAAAAAAGAAAAGTTTTTGACGAAAGCAAACAGTAAGGTTACTATTCACGGACAGTAAAAAAAGAAAAATAGTACTCTTCATGGTTAACCCCTCCGCCCTTCGGGCACCTCCCCTTTCAGGGGAGGCTCTCTTGTTTTGCTGTAGTGCCTCCCCTGAAAGGGGAGGGGGACCGCGAAGCGGTGGAGGGGTCGACCATGAACGGCACTAATTTAATCTACTCGCAAATAATAACAAAAGTGAGGAGAAGTTATGCGGGTTTTTGTGTTGGAAGACGATGAAAATATCGGGCGATTGTTGGAGACGGAACTTAAACATGAGGGTTTTGAGGTAAGCAGGGAGAAGGACGGAAGGCGCGGTATGGAACGGATAATCGAGGAAGCGCCTGATATTGCGCTCTTGGACATTATGCTGCCTTCCATGAATGGAGTTGAAGTTTGCAGAAGAGTGCGGAAAGTTTCGGATTTGCCCATTATAATGCTTACGGCGAAAGATGAGGTAAGCGATAAGGTAACGGGGCTTGATACCGGGGCGGACGATTATGTGACGAAACCTTTCGTGCTTGAAGAACTGTTGGCAAGGATAAGAGCGGCGCTAAGGAAGAGAGGGGCGGCGGCCGAGGAAGAAAAGATTACCCTCAGAAATTTAACGGTATATCCCGCAAGATTTGAAGCGACTGTGAAGGGCGAAAGCGTGACCCTTACCAAGAAAGAGTTTATGCTGCTTGAGTATTTGCTGAAGAATAGGAAGATGGTGCTAAACAGGGAGCAGATATTGGAGAAGGTCTGGGGATATGATTTCATGGGAGATACCAACGTGGTTGACGTGTATGTAAGGTATTTGCGTTCAAAAATTGACGACGCTTTTGGGGAGAAGTATATACATACGGTGCGCGGCGTTGGGTATGTGATAAAATGAAAATATCTTTGAAGATAACGCTGATATACGCGGGAATATTGGCGTTGGTGGTGTTTTTGACCAGCGCGGTGACTGGCGCGGGAGTGTATTTCGGCTTTTATCATCAGGCTGAGATGGAAATATATTTCAGTATAAAGAATGCGCTGAGAGAAGTGGAGCGCGGGCATCTTTTCTATAGAAGTTTTTGGGAGAAGGAGCCGATTTTGCCCGGGGTGATTATGAGGATAACGGACGAATCGGGGCGGGTGCTCTTAGATACCGATCCGCATTATCCTTCGATTGAGTTGGTGACTAAGAACATAAGAAATAAGCCGTCTTTCATAGCTTCGCCGGATTTATCGGTGGCGGAATTAAAACACGCCATTATATACTATAAGAAAGTGCCTGTTACCGCCAACAACCACGATTACGAACTGCATTTTTTCAGGACTGTTACCATGGAGCGGGAGTTTTTGCAAACTCTCTTATGGACGCTGTTCGCCGCAAACGTGGCGGGTTTTTCCATAGCGCTCGCCGCGGGATTTTTTATAAGCGGCAGGATTTTAAAGCCTATCCATACCTTTACGGAACTTTTGAAAAACGTTGAGGTATCAAAACTTACAAAGCGTATTCCGACAATATCGAGACGGCCCGATGAACTTACGGAGATGGCGGAAACCTTTAACCGTATGATGGACAGATTGGAGGATGGGTTCAAAAGGCAGGAGCAGTTTGTTTCCGACGCTTCCCATGAACTTAGGACGCCGGTTACGGTTATTTTGGGGTATGCGGATTTATTGTTCAGATGGGGCAAGGACGATAGGAAAACCCTTGACGAAGGGGTTGAGGCGATACGCTCTGAGGCTAAGGGTATGCAGGAATTAATAGAAAAGCTGTTGTTCTTGGCAAGGGCAGACCAAAAGCGACAGGCGGTGAACAAAGAACCTGTTGACGTGGGCGAACTCTTGACGGAAGTGATGAAAAAATTCATGGTGGCGGATACCGAACATGAAATTGTGTTGGGACGGTGCGATTCGGTTGTTGCGATGATAGACAAGGTACTCTTTAAAGAGATGCTTAGGGTTTTCTTGGAAAACAGTCGGAAATACACCGAGCCGGGCAAGAAAATCGGCGCAGAATTTATAGCGGAAGGCGACGTCAAAATTTTAACCCTATACGACGAAGGCGCAGGGATAAAGAAGGAACACCAAGAAAAAATCTTTGAGAGATTTTACAGAGTAGATTCAGAACGGAGCAAAGACAAGGGCGGCACGGGACTTGGACTTTCCATAGCCAAATGGATCGCAGACGTTCACGACATAACAATAGAACTAGAAAGCGAAGAGGGCAAAGGCACAAAGATAAAATTAGTGTTTTAATTGGGCTTCGCCCAGCGGTCAGCGTCATCCAATCGCGCTACGCCTTTGGCTTGCGCTCTTGGGACGCTTTCGCATGGGAAGCATTAGCGACGCTAAAGCGTCGATGCTTCTCCAAAACCCACCGGAGGGCTTTGCCCTCTGGACTCCCAGCAGGACTTTGCAGCCCTGCACCCGCAATAAATAAATTTTTTAAATCGGGAGTCCAGAGGGGCGAAGCTCCTTTGGCAGGGTCAAGGGGCAGCGCCCCTTGTGGGGTTTGGGGCGAAGCCCCAACAAAAAAGAGGTGAGAGAGATGGCTGAGAAGAATTCGTTGAGGTCGATAGTGACGGGGACAATATCGACGATAGAGGAGCATAAGGGAGAACTATTTGAGATATACGATCATACGAGAGCGGAGATAGATGTTGTAAAGGATAGGATAAAAAAGACGGGTGATGAGTTAAAGAGAAGAGAGCAAAATAGGGCGAAACTAGAGCAGGAAGAGCAGGCGTTAAAGCAGGAATTGGCGCTGGCGAGCAGGGGATATAGCGAAGAAGAAATAGAAAAGAGTTACGATAAGCTTATTGATATGCAGCAAAGACGGAGCGAGACGGAGGCTTCCGTTGAAAGGCTGATGGTTGAAAGGGAGCAGCTTATAACGAGGGAGCACCACTTAACGCAGATGTTTCGGCAGGCGGAACATTATACGCTGGCGATTGGGTCGGTGCTGTCCTATTTAAGCCGCGAGATTGAAGGAATAGCTTGGCAGATTGACGAGTTGCAAAAGGAAAAGTTCACCGGGGCGAGAGTCATAAAAGCGCAGGAAGAGGAACGGCGCAGGATTTCAAGGGAGCTGCACGACGGACCCTTGCAGGAGCTGACGGGATTGTTGTATGAAACGGTCGTCAGCGAAAAGTTGGTGGACAGGGACCCCGAAGGGGCTGTGGGCAGCATACAGAAACTAAGGCGTGGAATCCGCGCCACAATGGGGGATATTCGCCAGGTTATCTTTGATATAAGACCGATGGCGCTTGACGATCAAGGTTTGGTTGGGGCGCTTGAGGAACTTTGCAGTAATTTGAGGGATAGAAATATAATAGACGCTGCTTTCGATTGGGACGGGGAAGAGTATAAGTTTAAGAAACACGTTGAGGTTGCGGTGTTTAGGATAGTGCAGGAAGCGTTAAACAATGCGGCGCATCATTCGGGATTAAAGAAAGCGAGAGTCAGGCTTAACTTTACGAATAATTCCGCAAATATCATCGTAGAAGATAAAGGCGCAGGCTTTGACGTTGAAGACGTGAAAAAGAATCGTTTCGAGGACGGCGAACACTTTGGTATCGTCTCTATGAAAGAAAGAGCCGGACTTATAGGCGCAAAGTTTCAAATAAATTCGGGTAAAAACAAGGGAACAAGAGTACATTTGAAAGTACCGTATGAAAAGTGATAGTTGGGGCGAAGCCCCAACAATAAAAAGGAGAATATATGACGGAAAAAACTTATGAAGCGATGGAGAGGTATGGGAGAGATGTGCGGGCGGCTTTTCATACGCCGGGGCATAAGATGGGACTAGGCGCCCACGAGAGGTTAAGACGGCTTTTGACAGAGGAAGGTTTGAGGCAGGAAGTAAATGTAACGGACGCGCTTGATGATTTAAATTCGCCAACGGGAGCGATAAAGGATGCGGAGGAATTTGCCGCAAAACTTTACGGAGCGGATAGGTCGCTGTTTATGGTAAACGGCACTACGGGCGCAATACAGACCATGGTGCTTGGGGCGTTAAAGGACGGGGATCTCTTAATAGCGCCGAGGAACGCCCACAGGTCGGTGTTTGGGGCGGCGGCTCTGGCGGGGATAGATATAGCTTATATGTCGCCCGAGATAAACGAGGATTTCCAGATAATAGAAGAGGTCAGGACAGAGACCGTGAGGAAAGCTATCGAGGAGCACCCGACGGCAAAAGCTGTGTTGATAATATCACCCACATATTACGGAAGATTTTCGGATATTGAAGGTATAGCGAAGGTCGTCCACGAACATAATATGCTGCTGCTTGTAGATGAGGCTCACGGTCCTCATTTGCCATTCGTTCCGGGACTCCCCAAGAGCGCAATTTCAAGAGGCGCGGATTTGGTGGCGAGCAGTACCCATAAAATATTGGGAGCGCTTACGCAAGGTTCGATTCTTTTTGTAAATGAGGACAGGGTAGATTTTAAAAAGATGGCGCAGACCGCAGCCATGCTTACCACCACAAGCCCTAATCAGTTGATAGTCGCATCGTTAGAGATAGCTATGGAACAGATGGTAAAGTATGGCAAAGAATACTTTACAAAGTTGCTGCCGTTAATTGCGGACTTGCAAAAGGGACTAAAAAAAGCAGGTTTTGAAATATTGGAGGGTGAGGATTTAGACCCCTTTAAGCTAACGGTAAGAATTTCCGATTTTGGCGTAAGCGGGAAAAAGGCGGATAAAATTCTCATTGATAAATACGGCGTAGCGGCGGAACTTTCCAATTTGCATAATTTGCTTTTCCTAATCACATACGCAGATAACGAAGAAACTTTGGGCATATTGAAAAATTCGTTGATTGACTTTATAAAGGATAAGGAAAAGCACGGCGTAAACATGGATTTTCCAAAGCTTCCAAAGATACCGCCATCGAAGATATTGCCCAGAAAAGCCTTCTTTGCGGATTTCAAGGAAGTGCCGTTCAAGGAGAGCGCAGGACAAGTGTCTGCCGAGGAGATAACTTCATACCCGCCGGGAATACCCTTGATACATCCGGGAGAAGTGATAACGAAAGAGATAATAAAGTATGCGAAGGAAGTACACAGCTTAGGCATAAAATTGGTAGGATTTGGGGATCATACGCTAGAGACGGTGAGAGTGATAAGATAATTAAGCGGCAAGCAGAGGTAGGTAGATGTAACCGAAAGGCGTATGAGGATGTTTGACGTTACAAAAGTTGAGGCGAATGAAAATGACGGCGTTGGTGATTAAAGACGATTCTTATCAAGCGGTTCGCATACCAAAAGAACTTGAAACCGAGCGAGAAGAGTTCATTATAAAAAGGGTTGGCAAAGGCTATCTTTTAATGCCCACCGACGATCCATGGTTTCCTCTGCGGCTGTCTATAGGACAAATGCCCGATAATTTCATGGAAGATAGAGAAGAACCTGCTTGGAAAGATATAACGGAGCGGGAGGAGTTTTGATGTATCTTCTGGATACCAATATTTTTATCCGCATATAACATTCTCCCATTTGACGAGGAGGACGCTATAGTATTTGGAGAAATAAGAGCATTATTGAACAATCAAGGGACACCAATCGGACCGTATGACTTACAAATAGCCTCTCAGGGGGTATCTAAAGGCTTGGTTGTTGTAACGCATAACGTTAAAGAGTTTTGCCGCATATCTAATCTTAATTTTGAGGATTGGGTAATTTCTTTATAAATTAAAAGAAGGAAGACGATGCCAATGATAAAAAAACTAATAATTCTGCTTATGGCGGCGGTTTTGATGCTGCCGTGTTCGGTTGAAGCCGGCAGGCTTCAGGATATTGTCGCTTACGGAGCGATACGAATTGGGACGACGGGGGATTATATACCTATGTCCTATTTAAATCCTGCGACCAATAAGTATGAAGGGATAGACGCTGAACTCTCAAAGATTATAGCGGATTCTTTGGGCGTGCGGCTTATTTATGTGCATACCACTTGGCCGACACTACATAATGATTTAAAGAACGATAAGTTTGATATAGCTCTCTGCGGAATATCCAGAAATTACGCGAGGGCGAGGGATATGGCGATGTCGGACGCTTACGGGGAGGGAATTTTCGGCAAGACCATCCTTTGCAGAAAAGCCGATGCGAAGAAGTTTACGAGTTTAAATGATATAGACAAGCCCGAGGTAAGAGTTATGATAAATCCGGGCGGCACAAACGAGAAATTCGCCCACGCAAATTTGAAAAAGGCGCAGATAATCGTATATCCCGAAAATGCCGCAATACCGGGGATGATTTCAAGCGGCAGGGCGGATATTATGATAACGGAAACCGTTGAGGCGGCAAGGTACATAGAAATAGATAGCAATTTGGCGGCGCCGTTAATAACAAAGCCTTTTACGCGTCATTCCTGCGGGGTTCTGATGCAAAAAGGCGATCAGGAATTGTTGAACTATATTAATTTTGTAATTGCAGAGATAAAGATGGACGGGACGCTAAAGCGACTTGAAGAAAAATATTTGCGTATTAGATAATTTCTTTACTTTCTTTTCTTTTTCTTTTTTGTAAAAAAGAAAAAGAAAAGAAAGTAACAAAGAAAAGAAAAAGAAAAAACTTTAATAAGGGTTTTGCATAAAACTGACAAATAACGCAACCGGGAGTCCAGAGGGCAATGCCCTTTGGCGGGGTCAAGGGGCAGTGCCCCTTGTAGGGTTTGGGACAGAGTCCCAAGAAAGAGACAACATGAAGGGTAAACTTATTGTGATAGAAGGCTCGGACGGGTCGGGGAAGGCAACGCAGACTAAGCTGTTAGCGAATAGATTAAGAGGCGAAGGGTATTTTATAAAGAAAATCTCATTTCCCGATTATGAGAGTGAAGGCTCGGCTTTGGTGAAGATGTATTTAAGGGGTGAATTTGGAAAGAAAGCTCAAAATGTTTCGCCATATGCGGCTTCTTTGTTTTATGCGGTTGATAGGTTCGCTTCGTATAAGATGAAGTGGATGGAGGATTATGAGTTGGGTTGTATCTTTATCGCTGACAGATACGTTGCCAGTAACTTTGTTCATCAGGGGGTAAAACTTAATAAAGATGAAAGGAAAGACTTTATAAAGTGGCTTTGTGATTTAGAATATGAGAAGTTGGGCTTGCCTAAGCCGGATATTACTTGTTTTTTGGATATGCCGCCTGAGATTTCGCTGTCTTTGGTAAAAGAGAGAGGAAGAGAGGATATACACGAAAAAGACGGCGAGTATTTAAGGAAGACTTACGAAACATACAAGGAGATAGCCGAGGAATACGGATGGGAGAAAATCGACTGCGCCGAAGGAAATTTGCCGAGAGCCGTTGAAGATATAGGGAAAGAAGTGTATAATAAGGTAAAAGTATTGTTGTGAAGGATTTAGGGAAATATTTCAAAAATGATTAAAGAAGTAATAGTAGTCGAAGGCAAGATGGATATAATGGCGGTAAGTCGCGCGGTTGAGGCGGATTTTATCATAACGGACGGATTTCATCTTAGACCGAAAACCTTAGAAGCAATAGAAGCGGCGTACAAAAAGCGAGGGATTATTATACTCACCGATCCCGACCCCGCAGGGGAGCGCATACGAAGATACCTTGCCAAACGATTTAAAAACGCTAAACACGCCTTTATACCTATTGAAGAAGCGACGGCCGAGGGCGATATAGGCGTGGAGCAGGCAAGCCCTACAGCGATACTTGCGGCGCTTTCTAAGGTACGGACAAGTTCGATTGAACCTTCGAACATATTTTCAAGCGCAGATATGGTGAAAAACGATTTGACAGGCTCTGTATGCGCAAGCGAACGCAGGGCAATCTTAGGCAAAATATTGGGCTTGGGCGTATCTAACGCTAAAACTTTTTTGAAGAGGTTAAACAACTATTCGGTGACGCGGGAAGAATTTGAGGAAGCGTTGAAAAAGATGGAGGAAAACGATTATTAACATCTTCCCTTACTCTTGGACTTGACGTTGTCTGTCGCCGGCGGATATGCGGATTTTGACGTGTTGGAGTTGCTTTGATTGGGGTGGGTAAAAATGATTAACGCTGAAATTAAAGATATTGTAGAGAGAATCCGCGCAGCTATTTCTCCTAAAAAGATTTATCTGTTCGGTTCTTTTGCAAGAGGCGATATGGGTAAATATAGCGATTATGATTTTTATGTGGTAGTGGCTAACGGCGCGGGTAATGTTTTAGACCTGCGTCAAGAGGCGTATTGTTCGCTTTTAGGAATGAAGCGCGCTCGCGGAGCGGATATATTGGTGTCGGATGAAGCAACGTTTACAAAACGTAAAACCGAGAGCACAATAGAACGAGAAGTTACCAAAGAGGGCGTGTTGCTTTATGAATGCTGAAGAAACAGCTCGCAAGTGGTTCGATTACGCAGAAATGGATTGGCAAACAGCAAAACATTTGTATGACTCGTTCTATCCAAAGCCGAGGGAAATAATCTGTTTTCACTGTCAACAAGCTATCGAAAAATTCTTGAAAGGTATTTTTGCTTTATACGACAAATCTTTTTTGAGGACTCACGATTTAGCTGTATTGGTGGATTCTCTGCCGGATGAAGTAGAAATGCCGGAAAATTTTAAAAAAATATGCGCCGGATTAACAGTGTTTTCGGTGGAAACTCGCTATCCATCCGAACTTGGAATTGAAGAACATAGAATGGATGTAACGGTAAAAGATACTGCCTGCGTATATGAGTGGTTGCGGGATTATGTAGAGAGAATTTTTGTCAAAGAGAAGGAAGAAATAACTTCGATTTCAGAGTAGTTTCATAGGCTCGTTTATACCGAATTTGAGGGTTAAGGATATATATGGAAGAAAAATATAAAGACGTGCTAAAGGTGCCGGTGGCAAAGAGGACGCGGGAGATACTTAGGGCGTTTAAACTTAGAGCCAGTCACAGGTTGGGGCAGAACTTTTTGATAGATCAGTCTGTGGTTGAGGATATTGTGGCGGCGGCTGAGATAGAGCCTATGGAGAAGGTACTGGAGATTGGCCCCGGGATTGGTTCTTTAACATCGGGACTGCTTGAAGCCGGGGCGAAAGTCACCGCCGTGGAGCTAGATAAGAAACTTCCCGCTGTGCTTAGCGAAACTCTTAGAGGGTACGAGGATTTCACCCTTGTGAGCGGCGATATTTTAAAAGTGGATTTAACAGAGATAATGGGTAATGAGAGCTACAAAGTTGTGGCAAACCTTCCTTATTACATTACGACTCCGATTTTGTTGACGCTTTTGGAGCGCAGGCTCCCTATAACAAAGATTGTCACCATGATACAAAAAGAAGTTGCCGAGCGTATCGTGGCAAAACCCGGGGGCAAGGATTACGGCGCGGTGACTCTCGCTTTTAACTACTATACAAATGCGAGAATTTACAGGGAAGTCGCGCCGTCCTCTTTTTATCCCGCGCCGGAAGTAACCAGCGCAGTACTGGTTGCGGATGTTTTAGATACGCCGTCTGTTAAAGCGCAGGATGAGAAACTCTTGTTTAAACTGATAAGGGGCGCATTTAACCAGAGAAGGAAAACTCTGTTAAACGCTTTAAAGGGAGCGGGATTTCCTAAGGAGGAAGTAGGGGTTGCTCTCGAAAAAGCAGGAATAGACGGCTCTCGCAGGGGGGAAACTTTATCCCTTTTGGAATTTGCAAAATTGGCGGATTGTATCTAGCAGAATCATTTCATGAGTAAGAAGAAAGTTATTGCTGCCACGCAAAAAAGCAGGCGTTGACTCGTAGCGGTCAACGCCTGCTTTTACTATCTTACTCTTTTAACGTAATACTTATATGCAAAACCCATCAAGATCGCCGTTAGGAGCCAACTTGCGGGATACGTTGCCATCAGCACGTCGTAAGTCGGATGCGCTTCAAAGAGCGTATATACCCAAGTTATTCTCACGCCGCATACGCCTAAAAGCGTCAGCACGGCGGGCGGCGTTGATATTCCGTATCCTCTTAATGCCCCCGACAATCCGTCCATAAAGATGCAGATGATTTCAGGCCCCACTATATACCAAAGACGAGTAAGTCCCAGTTCGATAACTTTCGGATCGCTTTGAAACAGAGCCAAAAGTTCTCTGCCGAACGCCAGCACCAAAACGGTAAGCGCCGCCGTCACAACGGCGTTCAACTTAATAGATACCCAAGTGACCCTGCGGCATCTGTCGAGTTTCCCCGCGCCGTAGTTTTGCCCCACAAAGGTTGTGGCGGCTTGACCGAACGCGCCTAAGAAGCAGTAGACGTTTATCTCTATGGTAAAGGCTGCGGCAGACGCCGCCATTGCGTCTGCTCCCAAGGAATTTATAGCGGCTTGAATAATGAGGTTCGCAAGCGAAAACACCATGCCCTGAATGGCGGCGGGCAATCCTATCCGCACTATTTGCGCTAATGCCGCACCGTTTACTTGGAGCGATTTTACCCTAAGGTGAATAAAACTTGTCGAACGATTGAGCGCGATAAGCAGAATTCCCGCAGCCAAAGCGTTTGCCAATACTGTTGCGGCGGCTACCCCCAACACTCCCATATTGAACCAAAGAGTGAACGCCAAATTTAACAGTATATTTAAAACGCTCGCCGCAGCGAGAGCCAGCAGGGGAGTTTTTGTATCCCCCTTGCTTCTTAAAACAGCCGAAGCGAAGTTGTAGAGACTCATAAAGGGAAGCCCGATAAGGTAAACCCTTAGGTAAATCTCCGCCATGCTTCTTACTTCTTGAGGAACATTCATCAAGTCCAATATGGGATCTGCGGCAAATTCTGCGCCGAGCATAATCGCAGAACCTATAAGCGTTGCAAACATTATCGAGGTATGCACGGCGACTTTTGCGTCATGCTCGCGTCTTGCCCCAATCGCTTGGGCGATTACAACATTCGCTCCCAAAGACAATCCTATAAACAGATTCACCAATATCCCGATAAGCGATATATTGTTCCCAACGGCGGCTATGGCATTCTTTCCCACAAACTGCCCCAACACCACAACGTCCGCCGCATTAAAAAGCTGCTGCAACACTCCGGTGAGCGCCAAAGGTATCGAAAACATCAAGATCTTATCCCAAAGCGACCCACTCAGCATATCCATTGAACTGCTTTTATTCAAAAAAATCCTTCTTTCTGTCGGGCGGCTTCCCGACTAAATGTCGCCTAAGACGTAAGGCAAAAAGTAGAGCGCCTGTTTTTGCCACCAGTACCAGTCGTGATCGACGTCGTAGCCCCAAAAATCTATCCAGCCGTGTATGCCCTTTGCGTCGAAGATGTCCCGCATGATGGAGGTGGTGCGCCTAGATTCGTCTTCCCAACGACCTTGCCCGACGCAGAGAACTATGCGCTTATTGTTATACATATCGATGTATTTGTGATCGGGCGATATGTTTGCCATGAAATCCACGGGGGAGTTGTCGTAAAGGGTGCCGTTCGACCAACCTCCGAAATAGTATTTTGCATCGTAAGTGCCGCTTAGTGCAAGAAGTGCGCTAAAGAGTTCCGGGCGGCGAAGGAAAGCCACGACGGCTTGAGTTGCGCCAAGGTCTATGCCTGCGGCTATGGGGAGCACTCCCGTGCCGTTATACTTTTTTACGAATGGGACAAGCTCTTCCACAACGTATTCATAATAGGCTTCCTGACGAATTGCCCTATAATTCATATCTCCCCAAAGATTCATAAAGCTTTCGTCATCCACGGAATCAACGGTAAAAAGCTGTATGCGCCCGCTTTCTATATCGGGAGCGAGAGTCTCTATCATCCCAAAATTTTCCCAGTTGTCCCGCATGGCGCATTGGGTGGGGAAAACTATCACCGGCACTTCCCCGCCTCCATACACATATATATTCATTTCCTTATGCAGATTCTGACTGATAAACGAAACTTCCTGCCTCTCCATTAACACATTCCCCCTTTAAAGGATTTTTCTTTCCATTGTCGAATATTTTTTTATGTGAGTTATTTCTTTCTTTCTCTTTTTCTTTTTTGTAAAAAAGAAAAAGATAAAGAAAGAAACAAAGAAAGAGAAAAAGAAAAAACTTTAATTGGCTCTTAATTGTAGTTTATAGAAAACTTGCAACAATAGTTTATTAAAATTTTTGTCTCTTTTTCTTTTGTTTCTTTTCTTTTTCTCTTTTTTTATAAAAAAAGA
>JAGBMX010000094.1 GCA_017634675.1 Selenomonadaceae bacterium
TGTGGATACATAATAGAAAAGTCACCTTCACGTTGCCTCCCCTGAAAGGGGAGGGGGACCGCGAAGCGGTGGAGAGGTCGACCATGAACGGCACTAATTCACCTTTCGCACCACTATGTTGTATTACCCGTGAATAGTAACTGTCATTTCAATAAGTATTCAAAAAAATTTAAAACATATTGCTTTTGCTATAAACAAATGATAAAATTCAATTGAAGCTTAGATTTCGTTAAGAAAGTGATAAAAATGACCGGCGAAGTTGCAACGCAAGAATCTATAAATTGGGCGGAAAAGTATATTGAGCGATTGTCAAAAGATATGGAAGAATTGCGGGGCATGGAATCAAGATTGACGACAAAAATTGAGTCCATCAACAAATGACCTTACGGAAAAAATAAATTTAAACAACAAAAACCTTACCGAAAGAATAGACGCAAACAACAAACAAATTCAAAATTTGGTAATTGCAATGGTAATAGGAATAGCGGCGATGGCAGTCGCTATTTCCATTGCTCTTCGCTGAAGAAGTTAAGGTATTTTAGATAAAGATCCCTCCTCCATGGGGAGGGATTTTTGTTTTCTATTTTTTAGCGTAGAATTCCTTTTTAATTGACATCGCCTTACCTTATGGTAAAATGACAACAAAAGGGTTAAAAACGGATCTTTATAGGAGAAAACCAATGAAAACGCTATTTGAAGGAATTATGAAGTCGCCTTCAATGAAGAAAATCAAGTCTTTTTTGGAAAATCAAGGTCAAACGCTTGTTTACGATGTGTCCGATTCCGCTAAACGCGTCGCTGCGGCTGCGCTGTATAACGAATCGCCTCGGGCGTTTTTGATAGTGTCCTCATCCTACGACAACGTAAAAGTATGGATGGGAGCGTTACAGTCTTTGTTGCCGGATGTAGGCGTGTACGAACTGCCGGAACTTGCTTCTTTTGACGTAGACGGCGCAAAAAAAAGCATGGAACGGGAAGAACGTCGAATGGACATATTAGGCCGTTTGGCGCTGGGCGAGCCGATTATCGTTTTATCTACCGTTTATGCGGCGGCGCAGAAAAGCATGACTAGACGGGATTTCGAGGCGGCGAGCTTCACCGTTGAAGTTGGCGACGTTATGCCAAGGGTCGATTTTTTGAAGCAGCTTTCTTCCTTAGGCTATGAAAGGACCGCAGAGGTTGAAAGGACGGGAGAATTTTCAAGCAGAGGCGGCATTGTGGATGTTTTCCCCATTAACGCCACTACGCCTTACCGTATCGAATTTTTCGACGATGAGGTCGATACCGTGCGAAGTTTCGATATATTTACGAAAAGATCAACGGGAACGAGAAATAAATTTTCAATCTTACCGTTGGCGGCGAATTTAGAAGCTAAAGGCGCAGGAATAATTTCTTTTTTAAACAACGATTCGATTATAATATTCGAAGACCCATTAAGGCTTCAAAGCGAGCTTAAAAACACAGCGAAGGAAAATAAGGAAATAAAGAAAAAGCTGCTTGATTGGGAAGGAATCATGGAGGAATGCGGAAAAAAGAGCGTATTCTTCTTTACAATGCTCTTGCAGCAGGTTCACGGCGCAACTCTTACGGAGACGCTGCGATTTTCTGCGCCTTCAATGACGGCGTTCCGCTCTCAAACGGATTTTTTGGCGAACGAGTTAAATAGGTACATAGGCGAAAAAAAAGAAGTTTTGTTGTTGCTATCAACCGATGAAAAAGCCGCCGCGTTACGTGAAACTCTCGCTAAAAGGCGCATACCTTCGGCTGTTATAAAAGAGGGGGAGCCGTTAAGCCCAAAACGAGTTTCGCTTATGGCGGGACATCTTTCAGGAGGATTTAGCGTAGGAGATTCTTCTCTTGTAGTTATAACGGAACTTGATATTTTCGGGCGCGAACAGAAACGCGCCGTGAAACGCAGCGAGAACGAGGCGAAGATTTCTCACTTTACCGAGATAAAAGTTGGGGATTACGTTGTCCACGATATTCACGGCATCGGTAAATATTTGGGCGTGGAAACAATCGAGATTGGAGGCATCCACAAGGATTATCTTCACATAAAATACGCAGGGGACGATAAACTCTTTGTACCCACCGATCAGGTTAATCTCTTGTCAAAATATATAGGAGGCGAAGGCGCGCCGCCCAAACTTCACAAAATGAGCAGCGCCGAGTGGAAAAAGGCGAAAACCAAAGCTAAAGCGGCGGTTGAAGATATTGCGGACGAACTTATAGAGATTTATTCAAAACGTAAACTTGCCAAGGGTTACGCTTTTTCAAAGGACGACAATCTGCAACGGGAATTTGAGGACGCTTTCCCTTATGAGGAAACGGAGGATCAATTAAGAGCCTCCGAAGAGATAAAGCGGGATATGGAACGGGAAAAACCCATGGATCGACTGCTTTGCGGCGACGTGGGATTCGGCAAGACGGAGGTCGCCATGCGGGCGGCGTTCAAAGCCGCCATGGACGGCAAACAAGTTGCCGTTCTCGCGCCTACCACGGTTTTGGCGCAGCAGCATTATCAAACTTTCAGCGCAAGGTTTATGGATTTTCCGCCAAGGGTGGACGTGGTATGCAGATTCCGAACGGCTAAGGAACAAAAGGCGACTTTAGAAAAAGTTGCGGCGGGCGAGGTCGATATTTTAATAGGCACTCACGCTATTTTAAATCAAAGAAGAGTACAGTTCATGAATTTAGGACTCTTGATAGTGGACGAGGAGCAGAGATTCGGCGTAAAACAGAAGGAGAAAATAAAGCGCATAGCGGCGGGCGTGGATGTGTTGACATTAAGCGCCACGCCCATTCCAAGGACGCTTCATATGTCGCTCGTTGGCGCAAGAGATATGAGCGTAATCGAAACTGCGCCGCCGGACAGATTTCCTGTGCAAACTTATGTTGCGGAAGACAGCGACAGTTTACTGTCTTCCGCTATTCGGCGCGAGCTTAAACGTGGTGGACAGATTTACTTTGTGTATAACAGGGTTGAAACCATAGACAGAATGAGGGAGCGCCTGCAAAAAATCGCTCCCGAAGCGAGGATTATGACGGCGCACGGGCAAATGCCGGAAGAAATGTTGGAATCCGTTATGATGGATTTCTTTGAGGGTCGCTATGATATTCTCTTAGCCACAACCATAGTGGAAAACGGTTTAGATGTCGCTAATGCCAACACCATTATAATTTACGATGCTGATAAGTTCGGTCTTTCGCAGCTCTATCAAATGCGCGGACGAGTGGGAAGAAGTCACCATCTGGCATTCGCTTATTTTCTGTATAGGCGCGATAAGGTGCTTTCGGAAACGGCTGAAAAGCGGCTGCAAACCATGAAGGAGTTTGCGGAACTTGGAGCCGGATTTAAAATCGCCATGCGAGATCTTGAGATAAGAGGCGCAGGAAATCTTTTGGGTTCGGCGCAACACGGCCATATCGAAAGCGTTGGTTTCCAGATGTATTCAAAGATGCTTGAGGAAGCCGTGGAAGAACGGCGTGGCAACATGAAGAAAGAGGAAGAGCCGGAGCCTATCGTGGATATTCAAGCGGACGCTTATATCGAAGGCGAGTACATAGAAAGCGCCATGCACAAACTTGAAATTTATCGTCGCATAGCGGCAATCAGAAAGAACGAGGAAATCCCTTCCATCATAGACGAGCTTGTTGACCGTTTCGGAGAGCCTACAAAACCGGTAATGAATTTGCTTTCCGTGGCGAGGATAAAAAATTACGCCAGAGATATTGGCGTGACAAATATTAAAGAACAGAAGGACAAGTTGACTCTTGTCTTAAAATCAAGTCCCAACCTTTCGCCAAAGGGCGTGCAGATGGTTGAATCCACCTTTAAGAACAGCGTTCGTATGATACCCAACATGAACCGCATGGAGTTTCGTTTAATGCCGAGGTACAAGCAAAATATCGTGGGATTTGTCACAAGGCTTATGATGATGCTTGCCGGCGATACAGAAGCCTTTATGAAGAAAAGGGGCGCGTGATGAAAATTGAAGTAGCGGGCTTGGGACCTGCGGATATTTCATTCATAACAAAAGGCGTCTTTGAAAAACTTTGCAAACACAAGCGCCCCATCTTACGTACAAAAATTCACCCCGCCGCAGCGGAACTTGAAAATTATGGCATAATCGCCGAATCCTACGATGATTTTTACGATGCGGCGACGGATTTTGATTCTCTATATGAAAAAATCGCCAAGAGCCTAATCGAACGGGCTAAGGTTGAGGACGTTTTATACTGCGTTCCGGGTAGTCCATTGGTTGCGGAAAAAACCGTTTCTCTGTTGCGTGAATTTGCGCCTGAGGCCGGAGTCGAAATTACAATCTATCCTGCATTAAGTTTTCTGGATTTGCTCTACGAAAGAGCTTGCATAGACCCGATATCCGGGCTTGCTATAATGGATGCGGCGGACGAGGAAAAATTTTCAGCCGTAAAAGATTTTTCTCTCGTATTGACTCAGGTGTATAACGCTAAGATTGCCTCGGACGTAAAACTTTCGCTAATGGAACATTTAGACGATGAATATGAAATTTTTTACGCTTATCATTTGGGACTTCCCGAGGAAGATATACGTTTCGTCAAACTTTACGAACTTGACAGAATAAAAAAATTCGACTATCTAACAAGTTTGTATGTTAAGCGGTTAACTCAGTAATTTCATCATATCGTCAGGTAAAGGAGATGTTACCTTAACAAATTCGTTCGTTACGGGATGCGTAAAAGAAATTTCCGAAGAGTGAAGGGCGTGTCTGTCGATTTTATCGCGTTTCCCTCCGTATAGATCATCTCCTACCAAAGGATTTCCGATGGCGGCAAAATGCACTCGAATCTGATGAGTTCGACCTGTTTCTAGCGTCGCTTTTAAAAGAGTCATATCCTCAAGGTATCGCAAAACTTCATAATGAGTGACGGCAAAAACGCCGTCGCTTTTTATTTTTCGCCTAATGATGCTGTTTTCGTCTCGACCTATAGGCAAGTCAATAGTACCCTTTTTTTCTTTTAACCTTCCATGGACAATTGCGGTATATACGCGAGAAAATAATTTCTTGCCTTTAGGAGCAATTTTATGGTGAAGCTCCGGAGCTTTTACTATTAGCACCAATCCTGAAGTATTTCTGTCTAATCGATGAACCGGGTGAAAATTAAGCTCATATCCGCATTTTTTATAATATCCCAAGCACGCGTTTGCGAGAGTTCCCGTAACTTCGCCGTGAGTCGGATGAACCAACATACCTTTTGGCTTATCGACAATAAGCAAATAATTGTCCTCAAAGGGAATTTTAATTGGAATATCTTGGGGGATAATATCAGACTTTTCTTCAAGATGCCATTTTACAATATCTCCCGTAGAAACTAAAAGTCTCGCGGGGTGCGATACGGGCAAATCGTTACAATAAAAATTACCCGAAAATTTTATTTTTTTCCAATGTGTCGATGAAATGCCGCAATTCTTTAAAAATTCTTTAACCGCCACGTTCTCTATACCCGGAGGTACCGTATATGTTATCTCTGACAATTTATTTTCACTTCTCCTTTGATAAATTTTAAACCTGTAAAAATTAAAATAATTATAGCACACATAAGGGAAAAGTGACGATGTTATTAGCGAAAAGTGGCGGAAACAGAATCAAGGCAAGAGTCTGAGATAATAGAATTGCAAACTTTCGTAATTGTTAGTTTTTTGGTGAAAAATTTTTTTGAAAATTTTTCTCTATGACAAGGAATTTTTTTACATATGATAGAATAAATTAATTGATAGAAAGATTTGAGGGAGTTTTTGCTATGCCGGGCGATTTTGAAATTCTGTTTCCGAGGCAAGTCACAAGTATGCTTGTCACTATAGAACCCGTAGAAATTTTAGATATTTTTTTGGTTGCCATGCTCTTTTATAAACTTTACGACATGGTGCAAAATACGAGGGCTGCCACATTGGTTAAAGGAGTGGTGGTTTTTCTTGTTGTGACCGTGATTTGCAGTTTGCTTGAACTAAGGCTTATGACGTGGCTCCTTCAAAGCGCAATCCCTCTGTTCTTTATCGTGCTTCCCATAGTGTTTCAGCCTGAACTTCGCCGCGCCCTTGAACACTTGGGACAAGGAAGGTTTCTGCAAAGCTCCGTCTTTTTAGATGCAGATGCGGCGGATGCGGTCACAAGGGAAATAGTTAAAGCAATGGTGGTGTTATCGAAGGAAAAAACCGGCGCGTTGGTTGTCATCGAAAGGGAGATAAGGCTTGACGATATAGCTACAAGCGGAATTCATATCGACGGGCTTATTAAATCCGAGTTTTTGCTTAATGTTTTTATTGTTGGAACTCCGCTTCACGACGGCGCCACTATAATTCGCGGCAATAGGCTGGTAGCTTCCGCCTGTTATCTTCCTCTTACCGATAATCGCAGCCTTTCCACCGAACTTGGCACAAGACACAGAGCGGCCATCGGTTTGTCGGAACAATGCGATGCGCTTATAGTGGTGGTGAGCGAGGAGACCGGAATTATTTCAGTTGCGGAAAACGGCAAGCTCACTCGCAATTTAGACGAAGAATCATTGTACGCAAAATTGTTGCCGGCTTTTGTGGACGATAATGCGGGATTATTCGAGACTATAAAAAATTGGAGGCATAACGGTAGATGATGGACGCAATAAAACGCGCAATTAAGCATAATTTGCCGGAAAAAATCATAGCCCTTTTTCTGTCTCTTATTTTGTGGCTTTTTGTAATGGAAAACGCCAATCCAACAATAGAGAGATCTTTTACTCTCCCGATAGAAGTGGCAAAGGTTGGGGATGATTACGAATATAATTTAAAAATGAAGCAGATAAAACTTACAATCGCCGCGAAGCGCATATATTTCGCATCCCTTTCTTCGAATAAACTGAGAGCCACGGTAGATCTTTCCGAAAGCGGCTCAAGCGGTACTTTTGATGCGCCGATTTTAGTGGAAGTCCCCACCGGTTACGAATACATAAAAAAGAGCGCGGATACTGTGAAAGTTACTTTAGAGCCTCATATTTCCACGCCTGTCCCCGTTGAAATCAGAGAAAGAGGAACCCTTAGCCCCCACATGAAAATTTTAAGCGTGCAAAAAACCGATACCATGCTTTTGATTAGCGGCACAAGAGAGATGACGTCTAAAGTTTCAAAATTGGTGGGATATGTGGATTTAACGGGGAGAACCGAAGATTTTGAACAGGAAGTTGCTTTGATACCCGTAGACGCTAACGGTCGCGAAGTGACAAACGTCAAAATGCTTGCCCCTACTACATTGGTTAAGGTTTTAACCGAAAGGAATATTATAACGAGGCGGGTAAACATTGCGCCGGACGTTTCGGAACCAAGCCTAATCGTTACTGTTCATCCGGATGTGGTGGAAGTTACCGGGGACGAAAAAGAAATAGAGAACTTAAAAGTAGTGAAGACGGAGAAAATTTCAAGGCAGGATTTTTCAAACAATAATTCGATTTTTGTCAATTTGGTTTTGCCAAAGGGTGTGACCGCCGTTAATTCTGTTGTTGCGGTTACAAAGAAGTAGGGGGTATTTTTTGATACGCTTAACCGACATCAAGGTTTCGATATCCGACGTTTCGTCATTAAAAGAAATAGCGGCGAAATTTTTAAAACTATCGGCTAACGACGTAAGAAGCGTTGAAATAGCGAAAAAAGCGGTGGACGCCAGAAAATATAAGGGTAGTCCCATTATGTTCATATATACTTTGGACATAACCTTAAATATCGACGAGAAAAAGATTAAAGAAAAATTTAAGCGGGATAAACACATATCTTTGGCGCCGAAAATTTCAGACAAAAAAATTTTTTTCAAGAGCGATATAAATTTAAAATATCGTCCCATAGTGATAGGTTTTGGTCCTGCGGGAATGTTCGCCGCTCTTACCTTGGCAAGAGCGGGGCTTTGCCCCATTATACTCGAGCGGGGCAAAGATGTTGACAGCAGAACCAATGACGTTCAAACATTTTGGGCGGGGGGAGAGCTCAATGAAAACGCTAATGTGCAATTTGGTGAAGGCGGCGCAGGAACTTTTTCCGACGGTAAACTCACATCAAGATCGAATAGTCCGGTTATGCGGGATATTACCGAGGATTTTGTTTCTTTCGGAGCGCCAAAAGAAATATGTTATCTGCAAAAGCCGCATATAGGTACGGATATTTTGGCCAAAGTGGTAAAAAATCTGCGGCGGGAGATAATTAAATTGGGCGGCAGCGTTCGGTTCTGCTCTCAAGTTACGGATATAGAATTAAAGAATGGAACGGTTTCATCCGTAATAGTGAACGATGAAGAACGAATTGAAACCGATACGGTTTTCTTAGGGGTGGGACATTCTGCGCGAGATACTTATAAGATGTTATTCGACAAGGGCGTGAAAATGGAATCGAAGCCCTTTGCAATCGGCGTGAGAATAGAGCATCCACAAGAATTTATAGACAGCGCCCAATACGGAAAAGACGCAGGTAATCCAAAACTTCCCGCAGCGGATTACGCTCTTACTTATAAGGATACCGTTACAAATAGAGGGGTATATTCGTTTTGTATGTGTCCCGGCGGTTTTGTGGTAGCAGCGACTCATGGAAAAAATCTTCAAGTGACCAACGGTATGAGTAATTTTAAAAGGGATTCCGGCATAGCCAACAGCGCAATACTTACTACAGTTTCTCCTGATGATTATAAAGGCGATGCGCTTTCGGGAGTTCGGTTTCAAGAGGAAATAGAAAACTTAGCATTTGCTGCGGGAGGCAAAAATTATTTTGCGCCCGTTATGACTGTTGGAGATTTTTTAACCGGCAAAAGCGGAAGCAAAATCTTTTTTACAACGCCGACTTATAAACCCGGAGTAAAAGCGGCGGATTTTCGCAAAATTTTGCCGAATTTCGTTACAGAGCCTTTAAAACGGGGGCTTATAGCTTTTGATAAAAAGATAAACGGATTTGCCAAAAATGACGTTTTATTGACCGGAGTAGAAACTCGCTCTTCTGCGCCGCTTAGGATTATAAGAAACAAGGAAACTTACGAATCGGAAAATATAAGAGGACTCTATCCAATAGGAGAGGGCGCAGGATATGCGGGCGGCATAATGAGTTCGGCCGCAGACGGAATAAAAGCTGCGCTTGCATTTATGAAAAAAAGTGATACAATAGACATTCAATAAAAATTGAAAGAGGGAACATCCACAAACTTAAATACCCGGGAGTCCAGAGGGCTGCGCCCTTTGGCGGGGTCAAGGGGCAGCGCCCCTTGCGGGTTTGGGCGGAGCCCAACAAGCGGGAGGAAATACATGAGTAGATTGTTTGGAACTGACGGGGTAAGAGGCGAAGCTAATGTATCGCTGATGCCGGAGCTGGCTTATAGACTTGGACGCGCCGCCACGATTTATTTTGGCAAGGAATCAAAGAAGCAGCCCATAATATTGATAGGAAGAGATACGAGAATTTCGGGACAAATGTTTGAAGCGGCGCTTGCCGCGGGAATTTGTTCCGCGGGTGGGATTGCAAGCATTATCGGAGTAATTCCAACGCCTGGAGTTGCCTATCTGACAAAAAAACTTCACGCAAAAGCGGGAATTGTGATTTCGGCTTCACACAATCCTTTTGGGGACAACGGCATTAAATTTTTCGGCGGCGACGGGTACAAACTTCCGGACGCTGTCGAAGACGAATTGGAAAAAATCGTTCGTCAAATAGAGAAAAATGACGATTATCCTCGCCCTACGGGAAAAAATATCGGGCGAATAGAGTATAGAACCGATCTCTTGGCGCAGTACACGGATTTTCTTGTAACTACTACGGAAGAAAATTTTGAAGGTATGCGAATAGTGCTTGATTGCGCCAACGGAGCGGCTTATGAGGCGATGCCGAAAGTTTTGAGAAGACTTGGGGCGGAAGTTAAGGTTATCCATGCGCTTCCCAACGGCACTAATATAAATAACGGTTGCGGTTCTACGCATTTGGAGTCGTTGCAAAAATCCGTCATAGAAAATAAAGCGGATTTTGGTATAGCTCACGACGGGGATGCGGACAGATGCCTTTGCGTCGATGAAAAAGGCGAAGTAATAGACGGCGACCATATTTTGGTTATGTGCGCTATAGAGATGAAAAAAGCGGGGATGCTTAAAAACGATACCGTTGTTTCGACTGTTATGGCGAACATTGGTTTTCATAAAGCGTTGAAAGAAGCGGGTATAAAGGTTGAAGTTACCAAAGTCGGTGACAGATATGTACTTGAAAATATGCTCGCCAACGGTCACAATATAGGCGGCGAGCAATCGGGGCATATTATCTTTACCGACTACTCCACCACGGGGGACGGGCTTTTGACGGCAATTCAAGTGCTTGCATCCTTAAAAAAGAGCGGCAAAAAGGCTTCGGAAGTTACTGCCGTAATGACAACGTATCCCCAACTTTTAGTGAATGTAAAGGTTAAATCTAAAGAAGGTTGGGAGGATAATACAGCGATAAAAGAAGCGATTTCAAAGGGAGAAAATCAACTGGGCGATAACGGCAGAATTTTAGTAAGACCGTCAGGCACGGAGGAACTTATAAGGGTTATGGCGGAAGGACAGGATCAAGGAGAACTAGAAAGTATTTGCAACGCCATAGCCGATGTGGTGAAAAGGGAACAAGGATAATTGCATTGTTTTAGTGTGGACTGACATAAAATGAGCTTAAACCTGCAAGGCTTCAAGCTCCATTTATATCCAATCAACACAATCTGGAAAAATTTTTTCAGACAACCTAACCCAGACAGATACATCCAAATAAAAAATTTGACATTTATAATAAAAACTTGTATAATACTAAAACATAAGCTAACTTAGCTCAGTTGGTAGAGCAGCGCATTCGTAATGCGCAGGTCAAGAGTTCGAGTCTCTTAGTTAGCTCCAGTAAATTCAAGCCTTCCGCATGTTGCGGGAGGCTTTTTTAGTGGAAATTTTTAGTTTTTGCTCCTTATTTGCTCCTTATTGAATTTTTTCGGCACATTATTTCTGTTCACAATTGGTCGTTTCCACATATAAAAATACGAAAAAAATAAGCTTTTCGTAAAATCTTACAACGAAAAGCCTATTTTTTTATTATTATGTGGCATCATCTGGTCTATCGGAGTGGCTCAATAATTTGTCCATTTTTTTAGCCGCCTCGCGATCTACCGATTGTAACGCCACGCTATAAATATTGGCAGTTGTCCTTATGTCGGCGTGACCTAAACGAGAACTTACATTTTTTAACGGAACACCTTGCGCTATAAGAAGCGTAGCCGACAAATGACGCAAGCCGTGAAACGGCATGTGCGGCAAACCATTTCTTTTTAAGAATTTACGAAACCATTGCGACGGCGTTGTAGGATACATAGGTAATCCATTCCATTGGGTAAAAATCCAATCGCTTCCTTGCCATTTCTCCGATAGTGCTTGTCGATTAAATTCCTGCTCTTTTTTGTAATTTAAAAGCAGATTGCAAACAAATTCGGATAACGCTACTTGCCGAACGGAGGATAGATTTTTGGGCGCTTTGGTAAAAATTCCCTTGCCTTTTAAAGCTTGGTTGCTTTTTGTCACGCTTAAAATCTTCTTTTCAAAATCAATGTCATCCCATTTTAAAGCCATAAGTTCGCCAAGCCTGAGACCGCTGTCTATCGCTAAGTATATTATGGTTTTGTATTTTATAGGCTCTTTTTTCAATAAATCGAGCATACTTTTTATATCATCTTCTTTCAATGTATTTATTTGTCGACTTTTAACCGACGGAGGTTTTACTCTGGAGCAGGGATTGCTTGTAATTACCTGCCATTGCACCGCATCTTGCAGCATAGAGGACAAAACCCTAAAACAATATCTCGCCGATTCAGCTGAAATGCCGCCACTTCTACCATCATAGCGTTTGCCGTTTTCTAAACTCTCCATAAATTCCATTATATGTTGTGGTCTGATTTTATGAATGTCCATATACCCCAGCGCAGGTAAAATCCTTTTTTCCAGATGATTACGATAGGTAATGAGAGTTTTGGGAGCAAGATTTTTTTCGCAATGTTTTTGAAACCAATCCTCAGTAAAAGCGAATAGTTTATATTTGCCGGTTGCAGCTACTTCTCCCTTTTGAACTTCTGCTGCAAATAAATTATACATTTTTTCCGCTTCTCTGTCGGAGCTTGCGTGAACGGTCTTAGTTTTTATAATCTGTTTTCCTTTGTCATCGTAACCTACGGCTATGCTGAATTGATACGCTCCGTTTCCGCGATTTCTAATCTTTCTTGGCATGATAATTCCTCCATTTTTTAAAAAGTGAGAGGCTCGAAAAAAGAGCCTCTCATAATATTTATAAATCGGAACCGATGGGTATGCGCTTTAATTCGTCTTGTATAACCCAATTTTCCACGGCTTCAAGACGGTAAAAAACTCGTTTACCAATCCAAAAGTGAGGAAGTCCGGATTTTATGCGCCATGCTCGAATTGTCCATGGAGACATTTGAAGATGCGCCGCAAGTTCTTTTTCGGTGAAAATTTTCATTTTGACCTACCCCCTAATATTTTTATCCAACGAACTGACACCAGTTTATTGCATTTTGCATTGGTGGGACTTGATTTTCCAAAACACCTCTTAATGCAGCCACGCCCTGTCTTGCAAAGTATAAAGCATCATCGTATGTGTTAAATTCCTGATATGCAAGAGTATTTTTATCCCAAAAACGAAGAGATGCCTCCCATTTTGCCATATCTTGATATACGCCGTATGCTTTGCAGTCATACACTCCAATATAATATGAAGGATTATCGGAGAGCATTTGCGACGCAGTATGTTTGCCTAGTGAAAGCTCGGTGAGCGCTGCTTGTCTCCCCATCATAAAGGCAGATTCCATACTTTCTCGATACTCTTGCATAACTTTAGCCAAGTCAATATTGACAACCGTCAATAATTGTCCGTTATTTGCTTCGTTCTCAATAAGCCGAGATAACGAATACAAGTTATTTTCTTCCATTAAA
>JAGBMX010000095.1 GCA_017634675.1 Selenomonadaceae bacterium
AAAGAGAAAAAGAAAAAACTTTAACAAACTCTAACTCAATGTTTAAGTGGAAATTTTTAAATTTCTTCAAACCCATTATTAAAGTTTTTTTCTCTTTTTTCTTTTGTTACTTTTCTTTTTTCTCTTTTTTTACAAAAAAAGAGAAAAAAGAAAAGTAAGAACTTACTTATAGCCCCTTACTATCTCCCCATTTTGCCACTTTTTCATAAAGGGGTGTTTCTACATCATATTCCTTGCCGAGCTTCACAACCCGTCTTACCAGTCCGTCGAACTCCGATGACTTTCCTGCAAGTACATCTCTTTGCATACTTGAATTTAAACCTTTTTTGAAAGCGTCCATCATTGTTGTTCCGGTTTCCACCAAATCGCGCTCAAAAGTTATGCCCATTGCGTTTCCGACCGCCACGACTTCTTTTATCAGTCCCACGAACATATCCCTGACTTCGCCGGGCTTTTGAAAATCATCGGTTACGGCGTTATAGTAAAGCCCCGCCGCTCCCATTGGAGAGATGAAGGCAAATTTTTGCAGAGCGTCCCTTTCGATATTTTGTGAAAAATGCCCGCGAATCCCCGCATCTTGAAGAATTTTTTCAAGTTTTACAGCTTTTTCCTCAAGTTTTCGAGGTTGATTTTTTCTGTATCCATATATAACGCGGAAAATTTTTTCGGGTTGCTCCGCAACGCCAGCCTCTAAAATTTTTGCGAAAATATAAATGCAACCATCCAAAACGGTAAGATTAGGAAGTCGCTTGTTTATCACGTCTCCCGTACCGAACACGTTCAATATGGGAACGACAAGGGTGCTTTCCCCCGCCGCTTTCGCCAAAAAGTCTATGGCGTCCTCCACGGAATAATATTTCACGCACACGAATATTACATCGGGATTTTCCGCATATTCTTCCGCGCTTACCGCTTTTGCGGGATTTATCAAAATATCTCCTTCGTGCGACCTTTTTAACAAAAGCCCCTTTTCCTTTATGGCTTCAAGATGTTTTCCTCTTGCCACAAAGGTTACGTCTTCTCCGGCTTTTGCCAAATATGCGCCGATAGCGGACCCGGTGCCGCCTGCGCCAAATATAACAATATTCATAACTATCACCTACAACAGAATTGCTTCGGTTATAAAAACGACTGCGCAAGCCGCCGCCGCAACCTTGAACAGACTTCCACCGAAAAACGCCAATACGCTTGCCGCCAAAAACGCCGCCACTCCCGACGCAACCGAACGCGTCGCGTAAAATATCCCCGGCACGGTCATTACCGCAAGGGTAACATACGGTACATAATGCAGAAAAGAGCGTATAAAGGGATGTTTTATCTCCCCCCTGATAAGCGTCAGCGGCAAAATCCTTATCAGTACCGTAACCAAACCCATTAGAAAAATATATACCCCAATATCGTGATTCATTTAACCTTCTCTTTCACGGGACACAAATACGCCGCAACGGCAGATATTGCAAGAGTTAAAACAATAGTGCGCGAACCCGCAGAAATTTCTCCTATCCACGGCAGAACGCTCGCCGACAAACTAGCAACGAAACTTATAACTATTACCCGTTTTAAAATTTTATCTTCTCTTGCAGGCGGCACAATCACGGCAAGAAACATTCCGTATAACGCGACTCCTAACGCGCTTACCGCATATTCCGGCAGAATGTTTCCCATATCAATGCCGATAGCGGTGCCAATCGACCACGCAGGCACCGCCACCGCCATAGCTCCGTAATTATAATACGGATTTATCGCGCCGCGTCTTCCTATGGTTATGCCGAAAATTTCGTCCGTTATGCCAAAACCTACTCCAAGACGGTGCCACAACGAAGTTTTGGGCGAAAATCGCTGACTTAAAACACAACTCATCAAAAGATAACGGATATTTGCCACAATGGTAATAATTATTATCTCCAAATACGGCGCGTCCGCTTTTATTGTCAAAAATCCCGCATACTCTCCTGCGGAAGCCAAATTGATAAAGCTTGCCACCGCTCCTTGAAAAGAACTGAGTCCAGCTTCTCTGGCGATTATGCCGAGGGTAAAGGACACCACCAAATACCCCAAGGCAATAGGCACGCCGTCCCGCATCCCCGCAAAAAACACTTTGATTCTGTTATTTAACAACTCCATGCTTAATCTCTTACCACAATGTTTACCAATTTCCCGGGAACGGCGATAACCTTTACAATGGTCTTTCCCGCTATAGCCGCCGCTATCTTTTCCCTTTCCTTCGCCAACTCGATAAGAGTGTCTTTATCCGTATCCGCAGGCACGGTGAGTTTATCGCGAACTTTCCCGTTTATCTGCGCCACAATCTCAATCTCGTCCGTTTTGGTCGCTGCTTCGTCGTAACTCGGCCATGATTTTTGATGTATGCTCCCGTCGTTAAAGAGTTTCTCGTTCAATTCTTCGGCGATATGCGGCGCAAAAGGCGCAATCATTAAGAGCAACGCGCGAGCCGTTTCTCTTGCCAAACCGGAATTTATTTCCTTATCTTGGAAAGTGTAAAGGGTGTTCACAAGTTCCATAACCGAACTTATGGCGGTGTTGAACATAAAGCGTTCGCCCACGTCCTCCGTCACTTTCTTTATGGTAACGTGCAACTTGTGGCGAAGCTCTTTTTCTTCCTTGTTGAGAGCCGCAACATCGTAATTTTCGGGCGCTGATTTTATTTTATCCTCAAAGTGAAGCAATATGCGCCATAATCTGCCCAAAAATCTATACGCGCCTTCAACCCCTTGGTCGCTCCACTCCAAATCCCTATCCACGGGCGCGGCGAACAAGATAAAGAGTCTTGCCGTGTCCGCGCCGTATTTTTCGATGATTTCCTCCGGCGAAACCACGTTGCCTTTGGATTTGCTCATTTTCGCCCCGTCTTTTATAACCATGCCTTGAGTTAAAAGTCTGGTAAAAGGTTCGTCGAAGTCCAAAAGTTTTGCGTCCCTCAATACCTTTGTGAAAAATCTCGAATACAAAAGATGAAGTATGGCGTGTTCAATGCCGCCTATATATTGGTCTACCGGCGCAAAGTAATTCACTTTGTCCCTGTCAAAAGGCTTTTCGTTGTTCTTTGGGTCGGTATAACGCAAGAAATACCATGACGAGCAAAGGAAAGTATCCATAGTGTCCGTTTCACGTTTTGCCGGTGCGCCGCATTTCGGGCATTTTACATTTATAAATTCTTCGCTTCTCGCTAAAGGGGATACCGCTCCCTCTTCAAAGCTGATGTTCTCGGGAAGCCGCACGGGTAAATCTTCTTCCGGAACCAACACTTCGCCGCAATGTTCGCAGTATATAATGGGAATCGGCGCGCCCCAATAACGCTGCCTTGAAATAAGCCAATCCCTTAAACGATAATTAACCCGTCTTTTGCCGAAACCCTGCTCCTCGGCGTAGTCCATGATGGCTTCCATTGCTTCATGGAACTCCATGCCGGTAAATTGCGCCGAATTAACCATAACGCCTTCTTTTTCAACGTAAGCTTCGGTCATTTCGTCTATGTTCAAAGTTACGCCTTTAGGCTGCAACGTCAAAATCTTCTTTATGCCGTATTTCGTAGCGAAGCGGAAATCCCTTTCATCTCCAGAAGGCACGCCCATAACTGCTCCTGTGCCGTATTCGGCGAGCACGTAATTCGTGATCCAAATTTCAACCTCATTGCCGTTAAATGGATTTATGCAGGTAAAACCTGTGTTGATGCCTTCCTTCTCCGATTCGCTTGAAGTCCTTTCCATTTCCGACTGGTTGCGCGCCCTCTCGCAAAATTTACGAATATCGTCCGACTTATCGCTTTTCTCCAGAATCTTTTCCACGAGAGGATGTTCCGCCGCCAGCGCCAAAAAGGTAATGCCGTAAGAAGTATCGGGGCGCGTTGTATACACGGAAATTTCCTCATCCAAAGCCGGGGCTTTAAATGTAATTTCCAAGCCGACGCTTCTGCCAATCCAGTTTTCCTGCATTATCTTAACTCTTTCAGGCCAACCTTCAAGCTTATCCAAATCCTTCAGCAGTTCGTCCGCATAATCGGTTATCTTAAAGAACCACTGGGACAAATCCTTTTTATGTACTTCACCGTCACAACGCCAGCACTTGCCTTCAATCACCTGTTCGTTTGCAAGCACCGTGCCGCAATTATCGCACCAGTTCACCGAAGCCTTTTTCTTATACGCCAACCCTCTTTTGTAAAAAAGCTCGAAAAACCATTGCGTCCACTTATAATACTCCGGCGAGCAGGTTATGGCCTCTCTGTCCCAATCATAAGAAAGCCCCATGCCGTTTTGCTGACGCTTCATATTCTCTATATTCGCATAAGTCCATTTAGCGGGATGCACCCCGTTCTTTATAGCCGCATTCTCCGCCGGCATACCGAACGAATCAAAACCCATAGGATGCAGCACGTTTAGCCCTTGCATCTTCTTAAACCTTGCCAATACGTCCCCAATGGAATAATTGCGCACATGACCCATGTGCAAATTACCCGAAGGGTACGGGAACATCTCTAGCGTATAGTACTTCTTCTTTCCTTCGTCCATCTCCGTCTTAAACGTATTTTCCCCGAACCACTTATCCTGCCACTTCTTCTCAATATTTTTCGGCTCGTACTTATCCATAAACATCCTCCTGCGGTGTAAATATCAGCTTCTTACTTTCTTTTTTCTCTTTCTTTTTTGTAAAAAAGAAAGAGAAAAAAGAAAGTAACAAAGAAAAAAGAGAAAGAAAAAACTTTAATAATTGGGATTAGACTCAATTTTATGTTTGCGTTTTAAATATTAGATCGCCGTCAAATACAGATAAATTTTATTCGACATAAATTTATAATTTCCTTTTTTGATATTTTGTATTCAAAAAAAGATAAAACCACTTTATTCGGATAAAAAAACGCCAAAGTCAGGTCAATTTTATTATGGCAACAACAGTAAAATCGAACTTACAGCTTACGGTTATCGGAGCTTTTCACTAAAATCAATTCGATTTGGGAAATTAATGTCACCTTGTAATATGCCCTCACTTTACTTCAATCGACAGAACTTTATCTATTGCTCCGGGTTTTTCTTGGAAAAGTTCCAACAACAAACCGTCGGGAAGTTCCACCCATTTCTCGGGTTTGCCATCTACAGCGTGTACTCCTTCGTAAGCAAGCATTTCTCTAAGTGTCCCCTTAAAATCTTCCGTCACAATCCCCAAGTGATGCCCTTGTCCTGCCGCATAGTTATCAGGCGAAGAAACAAGTTGCAATCCGCCGCGCAGCCAGACTTGCTCTAATTTACCATTCGCTTCTTTCCGCCGAATAACATCCATACCCAGCACGTTTTCAAAAAAGCGGATGCTCCATTCAATATCATGGACTGTTACCGCTGCGTGTTCCAAATACGATGATTTCTTTTTCATGGCAACTCCTTTACTCTTAATGGTTATTATCTGCCTTAGATATTCGCCGCAACAGCTCAAAATCCTTTTTGAAAGGAGCGGCTCATCCAATCCTTATGGGAATAATAGCTTTGGCTACGTCTAAAAAATGTGATTATTTAACAAATTTCGACATCTAAATCATACCCATTATACCGCATCGCTTTTGACATACATATGGCGCTGAAAATGTTTTAACATAACATAAAGGATCTGTCCGCATTTACATGAAAATTTTTTTTGCAAATTTCACAAATTTTTTTTATAATAAAGTCGGTTTTTTATTACTAGAATAAACCGCCAAAAATACTTATGCTTGATTTTACTTTCCCGCTCAAATGGCTGGGAAAGCAAAACACAAAACTTATCATCGTCAACTATAAATTTGGAGCCATTGCCATGCGAAAAATTTTAGTATTTGTTTTTCTGATCACCGCTATTTTTACCCGTCCCGTTCTTGCCGCAGATTCGTGGGCAATCGCCGCCGAAGCGTTGGGAGTTTACGCGGCGTATAGGAGCGCGCTATCTTCCATGCTGGAAATGGGCGAAAACGTCCACGCGCAAGTTGAAACACGCAGGATTGATTTAAAAGAGAACGGGATTGACGAAAACAAAGAGGATAACGAGATTGTAAACCGCATTATGACTAAACTTACCCAACAGGGAGATTACGCCCTTCGCGCAAATTCCCTGCCCTTTTTGTGGATGGTGAACAACAGCAATCGGTTTAACGCTTCGTGTTATCCCACAAATTATATCAGTATTAACAAGGGACTTTTGCGGGCGTTGGAAAAAGACGACAGCGCGCTTGCGGCGGTGTTCGCCCATGAGATGATTCACGGGCTTATGCAGCACAGCGCCCACAGTTACGCAGAGGTTATGGCGGGAATGATGGCGGGCGCTATGATAGGCGCAAACGGCGCTCGTATAGATTGGGAAAGATTAAACGGCATGATTGGTTACGGCGTAGCGAAAAATGTGATACTTCCCGCAGAAGAGGAAGCCGATGAAAAGGGATTTTACCTTATGACGAGCGCGGGATTTCATCCCGGCGGCGGCGCTATGGCAATGAGCCGCATGAATCATTATCTGCATTACGAAACCACCGATATATTCGAACTTGCAAGCGACGATAAAAATAACAAAACCGTCAGCGACCATCCTGAAACCGAAGACAGAGAAAAGAAACTTGCCGCGCTTATGACAGAATACGGCGTAGGTCACGTTGAGGTGAGGGAAAGTTCCAAGGTTTACCTTGACGGTAAACTGATTTTTACCGCAAAAGATACGGGCAGAGGCTACGACAACCGCCCCGAAACAGCTTACGGAATAGCGGGGGGACTTTCCAAGGCGTTTCACGATTACGATTCATTTGAAGAGTGGAATTTTACCAAAACGGACTACCTAACAAAAGACGCGGCGTATAAGACATTAAAAGAAAATATGCGCTCGTCCGATTTAGAGCCTTTGATAAAGACGGCGTACCAAACGGAGGATAAATCTAAGCGAAATGCGGTAAAGATTGCGGAAGAAAAACGTCACAGAGAGGCGTTAAAGACGAGGGCGGAGGCTTTAAACGTACCGTCAGCGAAGGCGGATTTATACCGTTACAGATGCGACGCGTACAGCGATTATCTTATGGGCGACCACGCTTTAGCGGAAATTGCAAGGGCTAATTTAGCGAGAAATCAGAGCAACCCCGCCGAATGTATGGTGATGGAAGCGAGAGCGTTGGCGGCGAAGGGAAATTACAAGGCCGCTTTGGAACTGGCTTCAAAAGGCATAGCAAAAGACGGCAAAAACGAGTATAATTACCTCAACCGCGCGGACATTTACCATATTCAGGGACAATTGCAGGAAGCGATAAAAGACGTTCGCGCGGCTATAAATGTCAATGAGAAAAATTTCGTGTCTTGGAAAGTTTTGGGCAATCTCTTAGAGGAATCCGGAGATTTAACGGGCGCAACGGAAGCTTTTAAGAAAGCGCACGAAATTGACAAGAAAGGGTTTATACCGCTGAACTATTTGAAGGACATAGACACAAAGGCTTATGAAGCGGCGGTAAAAAATCGAATAAGAGCGGAAAAGCAATTAGTCGAGGAATTTAACGAGAAATATAAGGATACGTCAAAGAAGAAAAGAGGAAAAAATTTTACTGCCAGCGTTTATCAAAACTAAAATTTTAAGTCATTAAAGTAAAGTTTTTTCTTTCTCTTTTTTCTTTGTTACTTTCTTTTTTACAAAAAAGAAAGAGAAAAAAGAAAGTAAAGATAAAAAACACAAGGTAGTGAGGAAATGACCGAAGCGGGAGAACTTTTTTATGCTTTGTCAAAGATTGCCAAAAGTCGCGAAATTTACGCTACTGATATAAAGGACGAAATTTGGTCGTATAACCTTAATATAAAAGACGGTAGGACGGTTGGGACGAAACTCTTTCAATCTGCGGACGAAAAAGGGCGGGAGATAGTGCTCTCCATAGAGAAAGAGGCGTTTTCGGCGTGTCCGGAATTGCCCGAAAGCCTTGTCGGTTGGTTTGACGGCTCCGGGTATGAGGATTTTCGCAAAGAAGACGTAAAGCCAGTATCTAGGCGCGTGTTTCAGACGGAAGAGGGGGAAGTTACCCGTATTTTCCTTGACAGCGACAGGCGCACGAGGGAATTTGCCCAATGGAAGAAAGCTAGAATTTTATGGCGCAAGGGCGAGCGGGTAAAAGAGGCGAAAAATCTGCTCTTTGACGAATTGTATAGGGTTTACGAGAAAATGAAGCGGGACGATACCTTAGATTTTTTCGTCGCCAACGGGTTCTTTTACAGCGGTCTTTCCGCAAATTTGCATTACCCGCTGATACTTCGCAGGGCGGAACTTCGTTATAGCGACGGCAAGATGGAAATTGTGGATAAGGAAGAGGACACGATTTTCTCAAAGGAAATATTTAACGAACTGCCGGGATTTGGCGAAGAGAGAGTTTTAAGAGCCGCGAAAGAAGTGCGTCGTTCAAAGCTTCACCCCGCCGAAGAGAATATCGGAGAAAGGCTCTTGCAAAATTTGGCGGGATTTTTAAGCCCCAACTGCAGATACAGTAAGGGCGGACTTTTTATATTGCCTACGGATTGGTTTATAATTTATGAAAAGCCCACTCTTTTGGTAAGAAAAAAGCGCAACGAGGCGAGGAAATTTTTGGAAAGCTTTGGGGAGTTTTACGAAAAAAACGACAAATTGCCTCTGCCGCTTGAAGATTTCTTCCGCCCAAAACGCAGGGAATGCGGCGAAGCGAAGGATATAATTTTGCCCCAAAAGGACAGCCCCGCCCAAAAGAAAATATTGAACGCGCTTCTGTCCTCATCCCTTGTAACGGTGGATGCCCCCCCCGGCGTCGGCAAGACAAGAAGCATATATAATTTTATCTCCTACTTTCTCTCAAAGGGCAAGCGCGTTTTGGCTGTGACCCCGCAAAAACGCGGCGTGTACGAACTTTTGGATAAACTGCCGGAATCGCTAAAGCTTCTTACGGTGTACTACAGAAAAAACGCAAGGCTTGAGTTGGAACGAGCCATAACAGCTCTTTGCGACGCGGTTGAAAGCAAAGATATCCACGCGTTAAGGGAAAGATGCGAAGCTTTGAAGGAAAGCCGCAATGAAAAGGCGGCGAAAATCCGCGCTTTCAGGAAAAAATTAAGCGACGCAAGACGGGATGAGCAAAAGGGCAACGCCTTTGTCTTTGAAGGCGAAAAATACAGCTTGTCGAAAATGGCAATGTTTTTGGCGGAAAATGAAAATTTACTGCATTTAATCCCCGGCAGCGTGAAAGAGGGGCAAAGTCTGCCCCTTACCAAAGAAGAACTCTCCATGCTATACGAGACTAACGGCGTATTTACCCCCAAGGATTTGCGGGAGATGACCGAACCCTTGCCAAAGAGTGAAAAACTTCTGCCGCCATATGAATTGGAGGAACTGTTAAAAACGCGCAAACGGCTCTTTGACAAGGAGCGAGGGCTTTTAATGGAACTCCCTGAGTTTCGCATTGAGGACGAGAAAATTCTCTATCACGGGGAATTGGTAGCGGAAAATATTGATAAAGAAAAGTTTGAAGCGGCGAAGAAGATATACAGCGAGCTGGATTTTGAATGGCTCTCATACCCTTGGGCAAGGGAAGCGGTGCTTGCGGGCAGAACGGGCGGCGAGGCGAGAGAAGCGTATCTTGAACTTGAACGCGCCGTTCAAGAGGTGAAGTCCGCCCGCGACAGCGCGACTTTGCTGCTCCTTGGCAACCGTGTGGAGATAGAATCTGCCCTCGTTCACGATGCGAGAGTTATCAAGGATTTGGAAAAAATACGTAATCTTTTTAAGGAACACGGGGATATTCCCACTTGGAACAGGATTTTTGACAGACGGTTGAAAGTCGTTTTGGACGGCATACTTATAAACGGCTACCCCATAACCTCCGCAATGGACGCGGAAATTGCGCTGATGGAGCTGACGTTGACCCGCGCCAGGACCAGATTGAACGGTATATGGCGCGAGCTTTTGGGAGCTTCGGGGGAAAAGGATTATCTTTCTTTAGCGGACAATTTAAACGACGCGGACGATATGGCGGCGGCAAGAATGAGCGAAATTCGCTACGCCATTGATTGGTACGACAAAAAACGTGGCGAATTCGTAAAATGTTTGGAAAACGCGGGAATACGCGCGGATTTGATTATCCCCGCTACGGACCCGTTCACCACGCCGAGACAACAGCTTGCAAGCGAAGTAAATTGGCTGCTCTCCACTTGGCCTACGTTATCCGACCTGATTTCCCTCGTTATCATAGAAAAACGAGCCTGCGCAAAGACCTTTCAGCGGCATAAAAGCGCTTTATTGAACCGTTCCTCGGCTCTTTCAAAACGTATGCTCTTCGCCATAAACGCCGGCAGGGTGCAAGACTACGCGAAAGAATACGAACTTCTCATGCGGTACGAAAGTTTGGAGGACGATTATAAAAAACGCGGCGAACTTTTGGAACGGCTTGCGGAGGTTGCGCCCGATTATGCGGCGTCCATCGCCTGTCAAAAGGGAGGCGGCGCTTTAAAGACTGCGCCAGAGGACATTCTGACGGCGTATAAGGCGCGGCAATTCGACAACGAGCTGAAAAAATGCGAGGAGATTGACTTTACAAGGGATGCCGACGAGGATTTTGCGTTAAATCAAGAGTTGACGGAATGTCTTGTATGGGAAAAATTTTTGGAAACAATCGAAAAAACCGGCGCAAAAGGCAGGTTTATGCGGCTTTATAAGTCAATCAAAAAATCCTCGGAAGATACTCGCAGAAACAAACTAAACGGGAGGGAACGGGAGGAATTTATGGAGAGCCTGCCTCTCGTGATAGCTTCCGCCGATGAAGTGTTCTCACTCTTCAACCCACATATTGAAAAGTTCGACGCAATACTTATTGACAACGCTTCCCTTCTGGATTCCATGTATCTTTCGCTTTTATCCTTATCCCATAAGGTGATGATTTTCGGAGACAGGCGGCTTGAGACTCATTTTGCCCTAAATGCGGATGAAGAATTAAGCGAGGAATTGGAAAATTTAGGCGGCGTATATAAATCGCTGTCAGACACTTCCATGTACGAAATTCTCCGCGCCGTAACGGAGCCTTATCATTTAAGGGAGGAATTTCGTTCGCCAAAGGTTATGACCCGCATAATGAATAAGGCGCTGTACGAAAACGAGCTTGTACCCATGAATTTAAACGGCGACGAGGAATTTGTGCGGCTTATAAACTATGAGATAGCGGGAACGGTAGACCCTTTAAGGCGGGTAAATTTCGCCGAAGCCGAAGAGATAGTGCTGTTAATCTCCGCGTGTATCGAAGAAAACGAATACGAGTATAAAACGTTCGGGGTAATTTCGCTTGGCGGCGCAGACGAGACAGCTTTGATATTTGAGATAGCGATGCGGCGCTTAGGCGCGGAAACATTGCAGAAAATAGGCTTTATGGCGGGAACGCCCAAGGATTTTGAAGGCATAGAAAAAGATATAATATTTATCTCAACGGTTGACGACGAGGAAACCATGGGAGAAGCCCCGTCCAAATACGAAGCGGCGTTTGCCGTAAGCCGCGCCAAAGAGGAAGTGTTCATCGTACATTCGAGAAACTCATTCCCGGACGACGATCCCAGACGGTTGCTTTTGGAAACTCCGTTAGGTCGAAAGGATTCCGATGCTAGGGCTAAGACCAAATTCGGCAGAGAAATCGCCGAAGCTTTAAGGGAACGTGGGTTTAACGTAAAGGAACAGTTCATCTTAGGGGATATGACGCTTGAAATCGCGGTATTCGGAGGAAGGCGGGCTGTTATAATCCCCATAGGCGACGAAAAAGGCGAAAAGGTGAACGAAGCTTTTTTGTCCCGTTTGGATTGGGAAATAATTTACGTTCGAGCAAGCAAATATTACAGAAATCCTAAAGAGACGATGAACGGAATTGTAAACGCTCTTAGAGAACGAGGCGTAAAGGAAAAGGACAAGCAAACGGCGGAAGGCAAGGAACTGTTGGAACGGATATTCAAAAGTGTGGCAAACATAAGAGAAGAGTACAGAATGCGGGATTTAGAAGACAACGACGGTTGAATTTTAGTCGCCCTTCTCAAAAAAATCGTAAAATTTTATGAAACAATAGTGAAAATTTAATATATCTCATTGACTAGCCAAGAATTATGGGGTATAATGAACCTTATAAGTGATGGGCTTTCGATACGGGGGGCATAAGAATGACAACGATTTCCGAAACTTACAGGGAAGAATTTGATGCGTTTGAGGGCCTGACAGATGAAGAGCTTGTAGGAGAAATAAAAGATGGCGATAGCGTTGCTCTTGATTACATTATAAACAAATATCGCAACTTTGTTCGCGCCAAGGCTAGGTCTTATTTCTTGATCGGCGCAGACAGAGAGGACATCATTCAAGAGGGTATGATTGGTTTTTATAAGGCAATCCGAGATTTTCGAAACGATAAACTTGCCTCATTTAGGGCTTTTGCCGAACTTTGCGTAACAAGGCAAATTATCACCGCAATTAAAACTGCCACCAGGCAAAAACACATACCGCTAAACTCCTATATTTCCCTTAATAAACCCATTTACGACGAGGATTCGGATCGCACGCTGCTAGACGTTTTATCCGGAGTAAAAGTGACGGATCCGGAAGAGCTCGTCATTAGTCGAGAGGAATTTATAGACATCGAGCGTAAGATGGAGGAGATTTTAAGCGATTTAGAGTGGAAGGTTTTAATGAGCTACTTAGATGGAAAATCTTATCAAGAGATAGCATTAGAACTTGATCGACATGTAAAATCCATTGACAACGCCCTTCAGCGAGTCAAACGCAAATTAGAGCGTTATATGGAGGGGCGTCCGGACAATATTGATATTGGCAAAGTTTATAAAGGTCTTTCGACAATAAATCGTCATTTAACCGAACTTGACAGGGCTTTGATTTTGGAATAAGCCCTTTTTTCCTCTTCAATTCTTCTCAACGCTTACATAAATTTTTCATATATTTAATATATATTGTGAGCGTTGTTTGGCGATGGGAGGGATAAAATGACAACTCTTACAAGGAGCACGCAGGATCTTGCCATGGATATGGCAAAAAAGTTTCTGATAGATCACATGGCGAATCATCGAGCTTGTTTCAAATCCCCTTGGCCTGATGAAGAAGGGCGTTATCATATTTTTCAGAGTCATAGGATTGACGATGAAACTCTACCGATGGAATTTCCTAACGGACAACTTTATTACAGAGAAATAGGCAACGGTTGGGCAATAACCGTAGGATACTAAAAAACGCCTCTCAATCGTGAGAGGCATTTTGAGTTGTAGACAAGTCCACGAAAATCCCTTTAAATGTAAAATACGTTTAAAGGGATTTTTCCGTATATAGATAATGCTTTTCAAAAATAGCAGTTGCGACTGCGCATAAATCTGCGCAAGGACGCTTTACATAATATTCCTTGGTTCGTTTAGAAGGCGCAGGTTCGTCTTTTTTTTGCGTCAATCCCAACAACTCCCTGCAAACTATAGAACCGTTATATTCTTGAAATTCAAGGAGAAGGCTCTGAACTTTGCCGTACAAATCCTTTTTCTTTTCATCATCAGGACTGTCGTAACCGTCTGTTAACCCTATCAACAAACATAACGCAGAAACTGCGCCGCAAACTTCACGAAGACGGCTGATACCGCCTCCCATTGGCGACGCCATACGAAGAACGGTTTTCACGTCAAGCCCTTTATCTTTGATATAATCTTCATAGGCGAGCAATACCGATTGGGTACAATTATAGCCGGATCTAAAAATCTCTTTTGCTTTACTTCCACGGGTAGATTTCTCGATTTCCTCTTTTGTAATCATAATACATCTCCATAATAGCTATTCTTTGCGTCTTTATTGTGAATACGCTTGCTTCTCAACACGTTCAACACATTTTTCATATCATTGGGCAACTTCGCATAAAACTCCATCCTCTCCCCCGTCCTAGGGTGAGTCAATGTTAATTTTGTCGAATGGAGCGCCTGACCTTCCATTTTAAAATGCGAGGATTTTCTTGCGCCATATTTTGGGTCGGCAACCAGCGGATGCCCTATATGCGCCATGTGAACCCGTATCTGATGCGTGCGCCCCGTCTTTAATTCGCAAGCTATGAGCGTATATCCAGAAAATCTCTCTATTACCCGGTATTTTGTAAGGGCGTATTTGCCGTTTCTTTCAACCACCGCCATTTTTTTTCTGTCTTTTAAGCTTCTGCCTATATCTCCTTCAATTTCGCCCTTATCCTCTTTAAAATTCCCTTCCGCTATCGCAAGATATATCCGCTTCGCTTCCTTTTCCGCTATTTGTTTTGACAGCGACAAATGCGCCGCATCATTTTTAGCGACAACCATAACGCCTGACGTATCCTTATCTAAGCGGTGCACAATTCCCGGTCTAATCTTACCGTTTATCCCCGACAAATCCTTTGAATGATATAAAAGAGCGTTGACTAATGTCCCGCTATACACTCCCGCTCCCGGATGAACCACCATTCCCCTCGCCTTATTCACCACTATAATATCGCTGTCCTCGTACAAAATATTAAGAGGAATGTCTTCAGGCTTCGCCAAAATTTCTTCGAGAGGCGAAAAATCGAGGGACACCTTATCCCCCGATTTCAACAAATATTTTGGTTTAACCGCATTACCGTTTACAAGTGCGTCTCCCGATTCTATCAGCTTTTGAACTCTCGCTCTTGAGAACTCCGTAACCCTCGCTAAAAAAGCATCCACTCTCTCATTTATAATATCCGCTTCAAATTCACTCATGAACTCCGTCTTCCCTTGAGCGCATTACGGCGTAAAGTATGAAAAAAGTACCGCAAACTATCGCAATATCAGCTATGTTAAACACCGGCCAAATACGAAAATCCAAAAAATCCACCACAAGTCCGTTTTGTATCCTGTCTATCAAATTACCCACGGCGCCCGCCAGCAAAAAAATCGCGCCGTATCGCACCAAATGCGCCTGCTTATTAAGTTTCGGTATAATATAAAATCCCACCGCCAAAACAATCGCGCCCGCTATTATAAAAAATAATCTCTCGTTCTCCAAAATTCCAAAGGCCGCCCCGGGGTTCAATATATACGTTATGTGAAAGGCGTTTTTTATTACGGGTATGGTCTCCCCGGCTTTCATGTTGACGGTTACTATATGCTTTATAACTTGATCTAAAATAATAATTCCCAACAACAAATAATAATTCATCAAGAAAACATCTGCCTTATATATATCGTTTTAACAAAAGGGCAATCCGCCCCTTTTTTGTATTACCGCGAACTTCCGCCACTTCCAATCGACCGCGGCCGCGCATTGAAAGCACATCTCCTTCCTTTATCGCAACCGAAGCGTTTTTTATTCCCTGCCAATTAAGTTTAACCTTATCCGCCGCAATATCTGCGGCAGCCTTGCTCCTAGAAAACCCAAATCCTGCAGCCGCCACGGCGTCAACTCTCAGCGATGCCACAGTTGCGCTTATCTCTTTTACACGTTCCTCCTTTGGCGCGATTGACGAAAGCTCGCAAATTCCGCATTCAACTTTTGCGCCGCCTATCTGCGTCAGATTTTCCATAAAATAATCCGACATCTTTTCATCCGTCAATATCTTAGCGGATTCGCCGGTAGCTATAATATCCCCGACAATTCCTCTGTCTATGCCAAGAGACATAACAGAACCCAATACATCCCGATGAGAAAGCCTGGTAAATTCTGTTTTCCACTTGGCTTCTATGGCGACAATTTCAAAAGACGGTTTTCCGCCGAATGTTTTATCCGAAAATATGGCGCGCTGTCGTTCCGCCCCGTAATATCCGCCAAAGAAATCAACGGCGATACCTGCGAAATTTGCCGCCACAGTTTCTGCGATATCTTGCTCGTAAGGCGAGAGAAAAGGAGTAAGTCGAAACTTGCCGGAACTTTCGGCTCTCTGCGCCATATCAACCAGCTTTACCGCCGTTTCCTCCCCTTCCGTACCCTTAAAAAACCGCAAAATCTTCTCTTTATCCGATGCCATAAAACGCTCCGCTATTTCCTAAGCCAAGGCATATCGCCGAAGCCTTTTTTCTCATTCTCATCTGTATAACTTACGTTCACATTATTAGGAGCGCAGAGAAATACATTTTTCCCCACTTTTTTTATATCTCCGTTTAACGCATAAGTCGTACCGCTGGCAAAGTCTATAATCCGCTTTGCCGTCTCCGGGTCGGTATGCTCCAAGTTAATAACCACAGGGCGTTTCTCCCTCAAACAATTCGCGACTTCCTGCGAATCATCAAAGGATTTCGGCTCTATCACCATAACTTTCATGTGATAAGCCGCCAAAACACCATCTCTGGCAGATGTCGCATCTTGAAAATCAATCACATTCTGCCCGTAAGAGCGGTTCTCCGCCATTTCTCGTCTTTCAAAATCTCGACCTTTAGCGGGCGGCTCCTTTTCCCACTCGTCTTCATACTCCTCTTCATAATCGTTTCCCCTAGACATAAACCTATCCATAAATCCCATATCTACCCCTCCTAGCTTCTTTTTCTTACTTTCTTTTCTCTTTCTTTTTTATAAAAAAGAAAGAGAAAAGAAAGTAACAAAGAAAAGAGAAAGAAAAAATTTTAATAAACTTTTATTTTTAGTTTAGACAGCAAATTTAACAGTTAATCCAAACCAATTATTAAAGTTTTTTCTCTTTTTATTTTGTTTCTTTTCTTTTTCTCTTTTTTTCAAAAAAGAGAAAAAGAAAAGAAAGAATTTTAATAATTTCTGGCGCCGAAAATGCCGGTACCAACTCTTACTATTGTTGCTCCTTCTTCAACCGCGATTTCATAATCGCCGGTCATGCCCATGGAAAGTTCCGTTATGTCGGCTCTTTCCCACGGCATTTTCTTTATGTTGGTAAAAATATCATACATCTCTTTAAAAAGAGGTCGCGCCGCTTCCTTATCTTCAAAATTCGGCGCTATCAACATCAAACCTCTTAATTTTAGGTTTTCTAACGCATCAATACCCTTTAAAAGCGGCAATAATTCCTCTTTGTCGCAACCGAATTTAGTTTCTTCTCCATAAAGATTAACCTGCACCAACACCTCTTGAGTTTTGCCCAAAACCGCCGCGGCACCGTTAATTGCTTTGGCAAGATGAAAACTGTCAACGGAATGAATCAGCTTAAACATTTTTACCGCTTGCTTAGCTTTATTAGTCTGCAAATGCCCTATCAAATGCCAAGTGACATCGCGTTCCAATTCGGAGAATTTTTCTTTTGCCTCCTGCACCCGATTTTCGCCGATATGCTCAGCTCCCGCATCTATCGCTTCTCTCATGGCGGCAATATCGTGATTTTTCGTTACCGCCACCAATGTAACGGGCGCATCTTTAGGCACTCTAACCCGTCTTTGCTTTGCCACTTCGATTTTCCCCAAAACTTCTCTAAAATTTTCGCCTATCATCTTCGTCACCTAGATATTTTTTAAGGCAATCAAAGCGCCAATCCTTCCCGTTACGCCCTTTTCCGCCCTATATGAAAAATACCATGAATTTTCGCCATAAGTGCAAGCCTTCGCCACGTCTATATTCTTCGCTCTAACCCCTGCGGCAAGAAGTATCTCTCTATTTGCTTCCCACAAATCAAGATGATATTTTCCATCTTCCGCCGACAAAAATTTATCGCTGTCCGAGAAATTTTCCCTAAAAACCTTCGCCACATCTTCGCCTATTTCATAAGCCTCCTTGGAAATCGAAGGTCCAATCCCCGCCAAACAATCCTCGGCGTTCGTTCCGAAAGCCTCTTTCATCGCCAAAATGGTCTTTTCGGCGATTTTTCCCGCCGTACCTTTCCAACCCGCATGAGCCGCGCCAACCGCTCTATTTTTAGGGTCTACAATCAAAATCGGCGCACAGTCCGCAAAACACAACAAAAGCGGCACATTCGCTTCATTAGTAATCAATGCGTCAACATCGTCTATGGCGGATTCGTAATCCTTAGCCCCTAATCCTCTGTGCTCCGCGCCAACCCTCATCACAGTCGTCCCATGAACCTGTTTCGGCGAAACAATATCTTTAGCGTTCAACAATAAAGAATGAGCGAAAATCTGTCTGTTATCCCGCACAGCTTCCGCATCGTCCCCTACATGAAACGCCAAATTCAGCGAATAATAAGGTTTCTTACTGACTCCACCCAATCTCCCCGATATTGCGTGCGTAACTATATCCTCCGGGAATATAGAAAACTTCCCGTGCCACACATTCTTTTCCTTATGCTCCAAAAAATAACTCAATCTCTCCCGTCCCCTTAGTTGGGGCTCCGCCCCAAACCCCGGCAGGGCGCTGCCCTGCACCCGCCAAAGGGCATTGCCCTCTGGACTCCCAGTTACGTTACTTCTAAATTTTAGCATACGCCGCAACGTTTGCAACCGTTGAAACATTTTGTTGTTGATTCTTGGTTTTTTGCTTTTTTCAATTCATTATACAGATATTCTCGCTTTACCCCTATATCTATTGTTTCCCAAGGAAAAATTTCATTTTCTCCCCTGTCTCTCGTCAAGTAAAAATCCGTCTGCAATCCTATTTCCTTCAGCTCCTGCAAAAAAAACTTTGCTCCGCCCTTGTCAGCCGCCGCCAAAATCGCCTCCGAAAGTTTTCTGTCTCCTCTTGCCAGTATTCCCTGAACTTCAGCCTCTCTCGGTGATTCGAATATAACTTTTATCCTGCTTTCTTTCTTTAAACTTTTCTCTATATATCTAAGTTTTTCCTTTATTGCTTTTTTATTTTCCATAGGCAACCACATAAAAGGAGTACACGGTTTCGGTACAAATGGGTTTATGCTTAAAGTCAAGGTTCCTCTAGAATTTTCTTCTTCCATGTATCTTTTTAACCTTAACGCAAGGGATACAATCGCTTCAATATCCTCCTGTTTTTCAAAAGGAAGCCCAATCATAAAATACAACCTAAAATTTAAAATTCCTGCTTTTATTCCAAGCTTCATAGAATAAAAAAGATGTTCTTCCTCTATTCCCTTGTTTATAACCTTTCGCAGCTTATCGCTCCCGGCTTCCGGCGCCATTGTCAGGGTTTTAAGTCCGCTCTTTGCAAGCGAACTTACCAATTCCTCCGTAACGGAATCCGCTCTAAAAGAAGCCACGGACATATCCATTCCATTGTCTAAAATATATTTTGCAAGCTCGTCAATCTCCGGATAATCCGAAATCGCCGCGCCCATCAATCCTATTCGTTTGCCGTATTTTTTACCGTTATCGACGGCTTTTTTTAACTCTTTAACAGAACGGTTCCTAGGTTTTCTAAACGCATACCCCGCCATACAAAACCGACAGTGTCTGCCGCAACCCCTAGCCGTTTCTATCAAATACAAGTCAAATTCCGTATCTTCGGTAATCACAACGCTATGAGCCGCAAATTCATCCAAATCCTCGACCCACATCCGCTTAACCCGCTCAGGCGCACCTTCTTTACTCTCTATGCAAGAAACCGTGCCGTCCTCGTTATAATGATGTTCATATAGTGCAGGCACATACACACCGGGTACTTTAGAGAATTTTTTCAAAATCTCCTTACGGCTAAGACCTTCTTCTTTCGCCTCTTTATAACAATCCATAAACTGCGGCATCACAGCTTCTCCCTCGCCTATTATAAAGCAATCGAAAAAAGCCGCCAACGGTTCGGGATTAAACGTTGCGCAAGGTCCCCCCGCTATTACAATCGGGTCTTTCTCTCCCCTATCCTCGCTCAAAATTTTTATTCTTCCTAATTTTAACATTTCCACCGTATTAAAATAATCCATTTCAAAAGAAATTGCAAATCCTATTATGTCAAAATCGGAAAAAATTCTCCGAGTCTCCAACGAAAACAACGGCGTATCGGTTTTTTTATGCCTCGCCAAAATCTCGCTCTCCGGCAAAAATCCTCTCTCGCAAAAAGTATCTTCACGCTTGTTAAGCAAATCATACACAATATGTATTCCCAAATTGCTCATACCCACCTTGTACAAATTGGGATAAGCCAACAAAAAATTAAACTCTGCCCCTCTTTTTATATACGCCCCCCGCTCATTCGCAAACCGCAACTTTTGCGTCTCTTTCAGTCTAAAATCCAAAAATTACGCCTCACTTCTTATCACGATTTTTCAAAAGCTCCAGTTCATTTTGAAAACCCGATATATCCTTAAACTTCCTATAAACAGACGCAAACCTTATATACGCCACTTCGTCAAAATCCTTCAAGTGTTCCATCACACGCTCGCCTATAGCCCTTGCCATAATTTCCCTTTCCATCGTATTTCGTATCTCTCGCTCAATCTCGCTTGCAAGCGCAACAATTCTATCCGCTTCAATATCTCTCTTATCGCAAGACCTTATAAGCCCGTTTAACAACTTATTCCTGTCAAAAGTCTCACGTCTGCCGTCGTTCTTTATTACCATCAGCGGCACACGCTCCAAACTTTCGTAAGTGGTAAACCGCCTGCCGCAAGCGCCGCATTCCCTTCTTCTCCTTATGGTAGACCCTTCCTCAGCCGCCCTTGAATCTACCACTCTGCTATCCGGCGCCTTACAAAACGGACAACGCATTTTTACACCTTCTTTCTACGTCAGGTTCCTTCTTTCTTTCTCTCTCTTTTTTGAAAAAAAGAGAGAGAAAGAAAGAAGCAAAGAAAGAGAGAGAAAAAACTTTAATAATTTTTTTGTTTTGGTTTTGGGGGGATTAGGGCGTTTTTGCCGTAGCCTATTAGGTCTTCTCTTTGTAAAATGTGTAACGCTTTTTTTACCAACGCATGATTTTTTTCGTCCCACGCTTGGAGTAGCGCTCGTTGCATGGCTTTTTCTTCTTTTGTCCTTGCGACATATATTTTTTCGCCCGTCAACGGACTTATTCCCGTATAATACATTGCCGTAGATATTGTGCCCGGAGTTGGGATAAAATCCTGCACCTGTTTTATATGGTAATTTCGTTCTTTCAAAAATATCGCAAGTTCCAATGCGTCCTTTAATTCTGCGCCCGGATGGCTCGACATAAAATACGGCACCAAATACTGTTTCTTCCCCAATCTCCCGTTTACCTTTTGAAATTTTTCTATAAACTTCAAATATACTTCCCTATGGGATTTTCCCATAGCGTCCAAAACTCTGTTGGATATATGTTCCGGCGCTATTTTTAGCTGACCGCTTACATGATATTTTGACAGTTCTTCCAAAAATTCGTCGCCATCGGCGGCTTTTAACAGATAGTCAAATCTCACGCCGGAGCGGATAAATACCTTTTTTATCTTAGGCAAAGCGCGAATTTTTCTCAGCAACCCCAAATATTCTTTATGACTCGCCTTCATATTTTTACAAGGAGATGAGCCAAGACAGGATTTACCCTTGCAAGTTCCCCTCTTTTCCTGCGCATCGCAAGAAATTCGATGAAAATTTGCCGTAGGTCCTCCGACGTCGTGGATATATCCCTTAAAATCCGAAAGCTCCGTTAAAAGCTTTACTTCCCGCAAAATCGACTCGTCGCTACGTCTTTGAATAATCCGTCCTTCATGGGAATGTATGGCGCAGAAATTACAACCTCCGAAACATCCTCGGTGAGCCGTTACGCTAAACCTCACCTCTTTTATTGCAGGCACCCCGCCCATTTTTTCATACATTGGATGATACGTTCGCATATACGGCAAATCGTAAACTTCGTCCATTTCTTCCGTTGTAAGCGGCATAGCGGGCGGATTTACAACCACTACCTTGCCTTCGGTTTCCTGCGCCAATCGCCGCCCGCAAATAGGATTTTGCTCCGTATAATCAATTTTCACAGCTTTGGCAAAATCCTTCTTATCCTTTAAGCAATCCTCATAAGATGGAAGTTTTACATAATCGTATATATAATCAAACCCCGGCGCGACGTAAGCGGTACCCTTAATATCCTGCAAATCGCTTATTTTTACGCCTCTGTTTAATTCGGCGGCTATCTCTAATACGGCGTGTTCCCCCATACCGTAAATAAGAATATCCGCTCCGCTTTCCATTAGTATTGATTTATGGAGCGAATCGTCCCAATAATCGTAATGGGCAAGGCGGCGAAGACTCGCCTCAATACCGCCGATTATTACAGGCTTGTCGTTAAAAAGCTCCCGTAATTTTTTTGTATAAACAGCAACGGCTCTCGGAGGTCGCTTGCCGATTTTTCCTCCCGGAGAATATTCGTCAAAATGTCGCAAACGTTTTTTTGACGTATACGCACTAAGCATTGAATCAAGGTTCCCGGATGAAACCAAAAAGCCCAACCGCGGCTCCCCCAAAAGAGTAAAATCCTGACTTTTTTGCGGGTTCGGTTGGGCGATTACACCTACGCTAAGCCCGTGGGAAACGAGCAAACGACTTATTATCGCAACGCCGAAACTTGGGTGGTCCACATAAGCGTCGCCTGATACAAAGATAAAATCCAACTGTTGAAGCCCGCTTCGTTCCATGTCTTTTCGCGAAACAGGCAAAAATCCGTCCATTTAATTTGCAACATCCTTAGTATAGACTTTTTCGGCAACCTGACCGGGATTTCCCATAGCGCCCATCTTTTTGCCGTTATGGGTTATGTCTATTGCGCCAGCGTTACCTGCGGTAATCGTTATCGTGTTGTTGCCCTTCCATGTGAAAAATTGACCGTCTTGACCAATATCTTCAAAAACCACCGCTCCGTCCACAATTACCTGTGTCCAGCAATTTCCGTTAAATCCCGCAGTCACCTCAACGCCCGAAATTTGCTGTTGCGCCGGAGCTGCCGCAGGAGCAGCGGGAGGCGCAGGAGTATTTGCCGCAGGCGTTTCTTTTACCTGTTTGTTTTCCTCAGCCTTTGGCTCTTTCTTTTCTGCATTAGGCTGCGCCTTAGGCTCTTCCTTAACTTCTTTCTTCTCTACTTGAGCGGATTTAGTTTCTTCTTTAACTGTGCTATCTACGGCGGCTTGATCTTTATTCATATAATAAAATGCGCCAAGACAGATGAGCGCCAATAACAACACGAACATCAAAAATCCGCTCTTCTTTTTCCCCGATTTTTGATGTTTAGGCGTATTTAATTTTACGGGTATATCAATTTTTTCCTCTTCGGGCTTGGTGAAAACATCCGGGGGCGCAACGCTGTCCGATGTCGGCGGCGTAGGAGGACCCGGCTTCTTCGCTCCGCCCTGCACTTCGTTTGTATATTCTTCTATCAGCGCATCGCTGTCAATTCCCAAAAAATCCGCGTAATTCCTGATAAAGCCCTTAACATAAACCGGGCTTGGCAGCGCAAACCAATTTTCTTCTTCCAGAGCCGAAATGTACGCCTTTCTGATGCTTGTCCCGTTCTCGATATCCGTTACGGTTAAATTTCGACTCTCTCTTGCCTGTTTTAAAATTTCGCCTAACATAAAAACCTCCACAAAAGACCTTTATGGGTTGATTATACATTATTAAAACTATTAAGTCAAAAAAATTTGTTCCTTTTTTGTTTTTTTATCCTTGTTTTTTGTATACACCATCTTTTATATTGTGTTAAAATGTAGTCCATAAAATTTTAAACGTAGAAAGGACATCACAAAATGAAAAATGAGTTGCCTTATTTTTACGTCGATTCAGCATACGGAGGTTGGCAAGAATGGTTCTTAGAAGAGATGATGCGTTTGGGAGGCTGCGGCGCAGTTACCGCTTGCGATTGCAGTATTTATTTTACTCTTTACAAGAATATGAAAAATTTGTATCCCTTTGACATCACAAATCTAACAAAAAAGGATTATATTCGTTTCGGCGGTATTATGAAGCCTTATCTTAGTCCCAGATGGACGGGAATCGATCGTTTAAATATTTACATTGACGGTTTCAGCAACTATTTAAATGATTGCGGCGAAAAAAGAATTTCTCTTATTCCTTTTGATGGAGAAAACCCCTTTCGCGCCGCAACCAGCGTTGTAAAAAAGCAAATAAACTCAGGCTGGCCTATCCCTAGCTTAACTCTTAAACACATGGATCCGTCTTTTGAGGATTACGTTTGGCACTGGTACCTATTAACAGGTTACGAAGAAAATGAAAATCAATTCATGGTGAAAGTTGTTACCTACGGTTCATGGCGTTGGCTTGATTTTAAAAGCTTATGGAATACAGGCTATGCTCTAAAAGGCGGATTGATTTTATTTACCGATAATTAGCTTTTTCGATAAAATTAAAATTCATTGAAAGTTTCTTCCATCGAAAAAACTGTATAAATCGAAGATTGATGTTTTCAGCCCAGATACTTTAGTCCCAACATAGTAATATCGTCGGATTGTTCGGCGCCTTCTACGTAAGTTGCGATATCATTGCCGACAACTGTTAAAACTTCTTTAACAGTTAAAGAGCCTTTGCCCTTTTGATTTAATATTTGCTTTAACCGCACGTCGGAATACAGCTCGCCCTTTTCGTTCATGGCCTCGGTTACGCCGTCGGTGTAAAGAAACAGCATATCGCCGGGTTTTAATGTCAGCCGATGAACTGCAAATTTATAGTTTGGATCAATGCCTACCATATGATTTACTTTTTCTTGAGTTACATAATGCCAGTTCGGATCAGAATTTTCGACGCTACCTACAAGGGGCATATCGTGACCGCCGTTTGCGTAAGTGAGTTCGCCGTTTCTTAGATCTAAAATTCCAATCCACACGGTAACAAACATCATTTCCCCGTTGTTTTCGTAAAGTTCGCTGTTTGCCATGTTTAAAATAGACGCAACATCTTCGAAATTACGGGACATAAACGTCAAATTTTTCAAGATAGTCTTGCTGCGCATCATAAATAGGGCAGCAGGAACACCTTTGCCGGATACGTCCGCTATGGTTACGGCAAGGTGATTTTCGTCCAAATGGTAAAAATCGTAAAAATCGCCGCCCACTTTCTTTGCCGCCGTCATGGAAGCATAAATGTCAACTTTATCGTGTTTGGGAAAATTATGAGGTAAACTACCTTCTTGTATATCTCTGGCAAGTTCAAGCTCCGTTGAAATGCGCTCTTCATCCGCCACAGCTTTAGACAGATTTTCCATGTAGGTTTTTAACTCTGTCGTCATGTCATTGATGCAATTTGCAAGATATTCCAACTCATCGTCGGTTTTAATCTCAAGTTTTTTGTCTAAATTACCCCTGGCAATTTCTTTTATCCCATCCGCTAAAGTTATAAGAGGTATGATAAGTTGCTCTGTAGCTTTGCGACTTATTAAAATGCTTATGGCCATAATTACGATAAACAAGAAAACAATTTTTGCGATATTTTCCCAAAAAAGGAATTGTATATTATCCACAAAATCGCCCGATTGTTCCAAGATAATTGTTTTAGCTACTTGAGCCGGCTCCAATACTTCTTCTTTAGTGATTAGCGTACCGAAATACCAACCGGGAGTCGGTACAGGCGCATAACTTAAGTAATACTCTTTGTTATTTACAGTTACCGTCGTTGTGCCCCGATTGCCCGTCATCATCTGTTTAATCGCATCGGATAAACTTTTGTTGGATGAATTCCGAAGATCAAGAACTTCTTTTTTATTCAAAAGGCAAAGTTCGCCTTCCTCTTGAGACGAAAATATTATTTCTCCCCTCTTGTTTACGGCGAAGTTTATATAGCTTTCTCCCAATGTTTTTTTCATAATGTGGGAGTAAAGAGTGTTCAGACTGTAACCTATGCCAACGATACCGACAAATTCGTCTTGTTTATAACAGGGAGCGGCGATGGTAATTGCGCGTCTGCCTAAATTGTCAAAATATATGTCGCTTAGAACAGTTTCGTTTTTTTTGCCTTTTCTGGTTGCAATATACCAATTACGAGTTCTGGGATCGAAATTTATTTCATCATCATTTTTTTCGTTGATTTCAATATCATCATCACAATATAAATACAACATATATCCTTTGTCGGATACGAAATAACAACTTGCGTCAAAGTTTTTGTAGTGATGGGATATGGCAATCATCGTGTCGTCTAAATTGCCCATCAATTCAATTTCTTGTTGAACGGACGGACTTATGCTTTTGGTTTTTAACTCGGGCGAAAGTATAACATATGTAACTCCCCTGTCAAATTTACCTTTGAGGTAAGTTTGTGTGTATCTCGGCTTGTAATTTTCCGGATGCGATAAGATAAAATCCGCCATATCCGCCATTAACTTTAAATCCGTATTAATACCAAAAAGTTCACGCTCAACCATACGAGCCTTTTCGTTTGCGTCGTATTCAAGAACCGCGGTGATTCGACTGATTAAAAATTTTTCAGTAAATTCTGCGGCGGAATCGCTCATAACATGACTATGTTCCAACACATTTCTTCTTATGTTGTAAAAACTTAGCATTGTCACAAGACTGATACCTATAAACACGATTACTCCAAAGGCAATAAGCACTCTTAACTTGCGTTTTATACTTCCCTTAAACAAATTGATTTTCATTTGATTGTCAACTCCATCATCAAATGGTTGGCAGGGGATCCTTCAATTTCTTCGTATTCATATGTTACTGAAGAAAAAATTTTTTTCACAAGAAAAACACCGTATCCTCCCGGAGATTGATTTAACGTGGGAGGATAAGCTCTTTGAGGCGCATTTAAGGGGTTGTACTTTTTTCCGTAATCTGCTACCTCTATTTTGAACCGGTTGCCTACAATATACCATTTTATCAAAATCGGACGCCGGATAGAGTCGTAGGCGTAATTTATCACATTGACGACAATTTCTTCAAAACCCAATTCTAACTTTACTAATTTAGCGGTGGAAACTCCGGCTTTTTTCGCCGATTCGATCATATCGTCTCGGATTGCGTTATAGTTTTCGGGTACTGCTTCATACCGTTTCCACGGGCTTTCCATAAAGTAACCTCTTTCCGTCTTTGCCAAATCTTAAAATTTTCCATAGCGCTCATTTTTCGTGAATATCTATAATCTCGGTGAATCCCGTCACATTAAACACATCCATCAAGTCGCTGTTGGCGTTTATAATGGACATTTTTCCCTGTTGTTTCATAATGTTTCCGGCAGAAAGGAATACTCTTAGCGCCGCGCTTGAAATGTAAGTAACGTCGTCTAAGTCAAAGATGAGATTAGAAACGCCTTCGATACTTCCCTTTATCTCCTTGTTGAGTTGAACTGAAGTATTGGTATCAATGCGTCCCGAAATCTTCATGGTAAGTTTTGACTCGTTTAAAAATTTTTTTATTTCCATAATGCGAGAAGCAGCCTTTAAGACCGCTTCAACCCCTCCTTTTCTTTTGCGTATAAATTTTTATAACGGGTGGAAAGCTCGATCAGATAATCCTTAAAAGCTACGCCAAGTTCCTTGTTGCGAAGACCAAACTCCACCGTCGCTTTTAAAAAGCCCAACTTATCGCCCACATCATAACGAGTACCTATAAAATCATAAGCATAAACGGCATCTTCTTTGGCAAGCACCCTTAAAGCGTCGGTCAACTGAATTTCATCGCCCTTGCCGGGTTTTGTATTTTCTAAAATGTCAAAAATCTGAGGTTTTATGATGTATCTGCCTAAAACAGCCATACGGCTAGGCGCTTCCTCTTCAGACGGCTTTTCCACCATGTCTTTGACCCGCATAACTCTGGGGTTGTCGGTGGCAATGCCATCTATAATCCCGTAAGAAGAAACCATATCCGCCGATACAACCTGGCACCCAAGCACCGAACCGTTGGTTTCTTCGTATATCTTAATCATTTGTTTCAGCGCAGGATTTGTAGGGCTATAAACCACATCATCGCCTAAAAGAACGGCGAACGGCTCGTTTCCCATAAAAGTTTTGGCGCAATATATGGCGTCACCTAAACCACGCATATGTTTTTGACGCACATAATGCACGTTTATATCGGCGGTTTCCCTCACAATAGAGAGCAAATCCTCTTTACCCTTGCGCTCTAATTCCATCTCAAGAGCGGGCGCAGAGTCGAAATGATCTTCTATGGCTCTCTTGCCGTGACCGCTTATAACCAAAATATCCTCAATGCCGCTGTTTAACGCTTCTTCGATAATATACTGAATAGTAGGCTTATCCACAATCGGAAGCATTTCTTTGGGCGTGGCTTTCGTAGCGGGCAAAAATCTTGTGCCGTAACCCGCCGCAGGAATGACTGCCTTTCTTATTTTTTGCATAAAATCTCCTTTCAACCTTCCATTGAAAAGCGTACTTTAAAAATTCGCCGCAAAAAATTTTTTTCCTGCATTTATATCAAGGATTTATTGCCTAATTTATACATTGTTAAAAAAAAATCCTCTCTGTGGAAGGATTTTTTTCATTAGTGAAGAATGAAACAGTATGAGATTATGCTCAAGAATTTTCCTGAAAGCTAGAAGCGAGGTAGAAAGCATGGCAAAAATTGATTTGACAAAGTACGGCATAACCGGCGCGACCGAGATTGTGCACAACCCATCCTACGAGTATCTTTTTGAAGAAGAAACCAAAGAGGGTTTAACTGGTTTTGATGTGGGTAAGCTGACCGAACTTGGCGCCGTTAATGTTATGACGGGCGTTTATACCGGCCGTTCCCCCAAGGATAAGTTCATCGTAAAGGATAAGACTTCGGAGAATACGGTTTGGTGGACGACCGACGAATACAAGAATGACAATCATCCCGCTTCTGAGGAAGCTTGGGCTGCTGTTAAAGAGATAGCTAAGAAAGAGCTTTCCAATAAGAAACTTTATGTTGTTGACGCATTCTGCGGCGCAAATAAAGACACTCGCATGGCTGTGCGTTTCATTATGGAAGTTGCATGGCAGGCGCATTTTGTCACCAATATGTTCATTCAGCCCACTAAGGAAGAGCTTGATAACTTTGAGCCGAACTTTGTGGTTTACAACGCTTCCAAAGCGAAGGTTGAAAATTATAAAAAACTCGGGCTTAATTCCGAAACTGCGGTTGTATTTAACCTCACAAGCCGCGAGCAAGTCATCATCAACACATGGTACGGCGGAGAAATGAAAAAAGGTATGTTCTCTATGATGAACTATTACCTCCCCTTGCAGGGCATCGCTTCCATGCACTGCTCGGCAAACACCGACATGAACGGCGAGAACACCGCTATTTTCTTCGGTCTTTCCGGTACGGGCAAGACCACTCTTTCCACCGATCCTAAGCGCCTTTTAATCGGCGACGATGAGCACGGCTGGGACGACGAGGGCGTGTTTAACTTTGAGGGCGGTTGCTACGCTAAAGTTATCAACCTCGATAAAGAATCCGAACCCGATATTTATAACGCTATCAAACGCAACGCGCTTCTTGAAAACGTTACCGTCGACGCAAAAGGCAAGATTGATTTTGCTGATAAGAGCACGACTGAGAACACTCGCGTATCTTACCCGATTGACCATATTACCAATATCGTTAAGAAGAAGAACGGCAAATCCGCCGCTCCCGCCGCAAAGAATGTTATCTTCCTTTCTGCGGACGCTTTCGGCGTATTGCCTCCCGTTTCCATCCTTACTCCCGAGCAGACGAAGTATTACTTCCTTTCCGGTTTCACCGCAAAGCTTGCGGGTACAGAGCGCGGCATAACCGAACCTACTCCGACATTTTCCGCTTGCTTTGGGCAGGCATTCTTGGAGCTTCCTCCCACCAAATACGGCGAAGAGCTTGTTAAGAAAATGGAGAAGAACGGCGCGAAGGCTTATTTGGTAAATACCGGTTGGAACGGCACCGGCAAACGCATTTCCATTAAAGATACTCGCGGCATTATTGACGCTATCTTGGGCGGCGCAATTAAGAAGGCTCCCACCAAGAAGATTCCTTACTTTGATTTTGAAGTTCCGACTGAACTTGAAGGCGTTGACACGGGTATTTTGGATCCGAGAGATACATATAAAGACGCTTCCGAGTGGGATACAAAAGCTAAAGATCTTGCGGGCAGGTTCATTAAGAATTTTGCAAAATACGAAGGTACGGCTGAGGGTAAAGCATTAAAGAACGCAGGTCCTAAACTCTAAGAACAAAAAAAGCCGTCATTATTGGCGGCTTTTTCTTGAATAATTTTTAATAGGAAGTCCAGAGGGGCGAAGCTCCTTTGGCAGGGTGCAGGGACAGCGTCCCTGCCAGAGTTTGAGGCGGAGCCTCAATAAGTACAAGGAGGATTTTTGATGATTGACATCACAGACCGCGTGAAAAACAAGTCGTTGCAGAGCAAAATCGTTACGGCGGAGGAAGCCGCCGCTTTCTTTAAGCCGAATATGAACATAGGTTGCAGCGGATTTACCGCTTCGGGTTATCCGAAGGCTGTGCCTATTGCGCTTGCGGAACGTATGAAAAAAGAGCCTTTCACCGTTAATATATGGACGGGCGCATCCACGGGTCCCGAGTGCGACGATGTTTTGGCGCAGGTTAAGGGTATTAAAGGTCGTTTGCCTTATCAGACGGATGCTACTTTAAGAAAGCAAATTAACGACGGTACCGTTGATTATCAGGATTTGCATTTGTCAGAATCCGCGCAGCTCACCCGTTGCGGTTATGTGGGTAAAGTCGATGTGGCTCTCGTTGAAGTTTGCGGCATTACGGAAGAAGGCGACCTTATTCCTACCACTTCTCTTGGCAACACCGCTTCTTATGTGCAGTCTGCGGATGTTGTTATCGTTGAAGTGAATACCACTCAGCCCATGGATTTGGACGGTATGCACGATGTTTATGTGCCGCTCGATCCTCCCAACCGTTTGCCTATCCCGGTTGTAAAAGCTGATGACCGCATTGGTACTACGCATATTCCTTGCTCGCCGGATAAGATTAAATACATCGTGCCTTGCGATATAAAGGATCATACCCGCGATCTCGCTCCTATTGACGCAAATTCTCACAAGATGGCTGAGTTTACTCTCCATTTCTTGAACGAGGAAGTTAAGGCGGGTCGTATGCCTAAGAATTTGCTCCCGTTGCAGTCCGGCGTCGGTAACGTGGCTAACGCTGTGCTTGCCGGTTTTGTGGATTCCGATCTTACCGATTTAACGGTTTATACCGAAGTTATCCAAGACGCTATGCTTGACCTGATTGACGCAGGCAAATTGAAGATTGCTTCGGGTACCGCTTTCTCGCCTTCGCCTGCCGGTATGGAGCGTTTCTATAAGGACGTTGCGAAGTATAAGAAGTACTTGCTTCTCCGTCCGCAGGAAATTTCCAACAGCCCAGAAGTTGTCCATCGCTTAGGCGTTATCGCCATGAATACCGCTATTGAAGTCGATATTTACGGTCACGTCAATTCCACACATATCACCGGAACCAAGATGATGAACGGTATCGGCGGCAGCTGCGACTTTGCGCGTAACGCATATCTCACTATTTTCTACACTCCTTCCGTTGCAAAAGACGGTAAGATTTCCTCCGTTGTTCCCATGTGCTCTCATATCGACCATACCGAACACGATGTTGATGTCATCATCACCGAGCAAGGTATCGCAGATCTTCGCGGCAAGGCTCCGAGAGCTCGCGCTCTTGAAATTATCAACAACTGCGCGCATCCTGATTACAAACCTCTTTTGCTTGATTATTATAATCGCGCTTTGGAGAAAACAGGTCATGCGCATACGCCGCACATTTTGGAAGAGGCTCTCTCTTTCCATGAGAGATTCCTTGCAACAGGAACTATGAAGAAGTGATAATCTGATTTTCGGCAGGAATGATTATTCGTTCCTGCCGGATTTTACGATAAGTTATTAAACTTTGGGTCAGGTGTTGTTTTACTTAATAAGGAATACCGGTGTGAGTCCGGAGCGGTCCCGCCACTGTAACGGGGAGTGTCTTTGCAAAAGTTATGTCACTGGATTTTCCGGGAAGGCGTGAAGACATGACGAACCGAAGCCAGGAGAATTGCCTGATTAACAATCGCCGCGAGGAACTTAGTTTCTTTAAACCTACGATCGATGGGGATGGGGATTTAAGCGCAACGGCGAGCTTGCCGTTGTCTTTTCGTGTGCCTGCGAGCGATGATTAAAGGATTGAAATCTGCGTTAAATTACATAGCAAGTATTTTCTTACATAGAACACAAAATATTTTAAAATGTTGTTTTTTGACGCAAAATCAGCAATCTGTCTGCACTAGCTTGCGGGTGGATTGCTTTTGTTTTATTAAAATTTAAATAAGGAGGCTGTATTATGAGCAATGGAACCGGCAATCAGGGCGAACTTGATCTTCAAGCTATCCTGAAAAAGGCCGAACAGCAGACGGATTTTCCCGATGTACCTCTCGACGAATTCACGCCGCCCACTTACGAAGAGTGGAAAGAGGCTTGTATTGCTCTTTTGAAAGGCGCGCCTTTCGAAAAGAAGATGTATACCAAAACTTACGAGGGCATTACCTTCGATCCCATGTATTTTAGAAAAGATACCGAGGATATTTTACCCAAAGATTCCTTCCCCGGCATGGGCGACTTTATGAGGGGTTCTCAAGAAAACGGTTATGTAGGGAAGCCTTGGGGTATTGCTCAGTCTTGCGACGAAACCTTGCCCAAAGATAACAACGAACTTCTCCGTCACGAGCAGGAGAAAGGTTCGACTATTTACAATATAAGATTAGACAGCGCAACTCTTGCGGGAAAAGACGTTCGCGATGCAAAAACTCCCGGCGACGAGGGCGTATCGGTTACGACTGTTGACGATGCTTGCGTTCTTTTGGACGGTTTGAAGCTCGATAAATTCCCGCTTTATATATACGCAGGCGCAACTGCTATTCCTATGATTTCTTTAGTTGCGGCGGCTCTGAAAAAAGCCGGCAAGGATTTAAAGACCGTTAAAGGCTTTATCGGCGCAAACCCTATCGGCGAACTTGTCGAGCATGGTAAAAACGCCGTGGCTTTGGATAAGCTTTACGACGAAATGGCGGCTGCCGCAAAGTGGGCGAAGGACAACGCTCCCGAACTTAAAACCGTGTTTGTTAGAAGCGACGTCTTTAGCAGAGGCGGCGCAAACGATGTGCAAGAAGCGGCGTACACTCTTTCCATCGCCGTGTCTTACCTCCGCGCTATGTTAGACAGGGGACTTGACATAGAAACAGCCGCCAAGAATATAGTCTTTGGCTTCTCTATGGGCGCAAACTTCTTCTTGCAGATTGCAAAACTTCGCGCGCTCCGTCCTGTTTGGGCGCAAATAGTCGGCGCATTCGGCGGCGGCAAAGAGGCGCAGCGTATGCACATTCACGCAAAACCCGCTCTATTCTTTAAAACCGTTTACGATCCCTATGTCAATATGCTCCGTAACACCACCGAAATTTTCTCCGGCGTTGTGGGCGGCATTGATTCCTTTGAGAGCAGTCCTTTTGACGAGCCTATCAGAAAAGGCGACGAGTTCTCCCGTCGTATCGCTCGTAATGTGCAGATTATTTTGCAGGAAGAATTCGGATTGTTGCAACCCATCGATCCAGCAGGCGGTTCTTGGGCGGTTGAGACACTTACCAAACAGATGAAGGAAAAAGTTTGGGAAGAGTTCCAGAACATCGAAGCCAAAGGCGGTATTGTTGCGGCGTTGCAAAGTGGTTATCCTCAGGATTCTATCGCAACCGTCTTGGATTCGAGGTTAAAAGCCGCCGAACTTCGCAAAGACCGCATAGTCGGCAACAATATGTACCCGAACATGACGGAAAAACTCTTGGACGCAAGAGAAGAAGACGTTGAGGAAATTAAGAAGACAAGAAAAGCCGATGTTGAAACTTTCCTCGCTAAAATTGATAAATCCGCTAAAGACGCAAAACTCGCAGAAGTTAAGAATGCCGGCGATAATGCGGTAAGCGCGGCTATATCCGCCGCTGAAGCGGGAGCTACCATATCGGAAATTACTTTGGCAATTAACAACGGCGGCCAACCTTCCGAAGAAGTCAAATCAATCGCGCCGCATCGTTGGAGCGAGCGTTTTGAGGCTCTTCGCAAGACAACCGAAGATTATCGAGATAAAAACAACGATAATGTAAAGATTTTCCTCGCAAACATGGGACCCATTCCGCAGCATAAAGCCAGAGCGGACTTCACCACGGGATTCTTGCAGGTCGGCGCATTCGAGGTTTTGGGCAACAACGGGTTCCCAAGCGTTGAAGAAGCCGCCGCGGCAGCCAAAGAATCCGGCGCGGACGCTGTTGTTATCTGCTCTACGGACGCGACTTACCCGGAAATTGTACCGGCTCTTGCTCCCAAACTTCACGAAGCGCTCCCAAAGGCTACGGTATTTTTAGCGGGCGCAGCGCCTAAGGAACTTTTGGACACATATAAAGACGCAGGCATTGACGATTATATTTCGGTTCGCGCTAATTGCTATCAAATTCTGCAACTTTTGCAGAAGAAGAAAGGGATGATTGCATAATGGCTTACACAAATCCTGATTTCACCAAAATGAGCTTGCAGGACGCTCCGAAATCGGACGCAGGCGAGTGGAAGAAACTCTTTGAAGGCAAAGCCGGCGCAGAGTTTGACGCCCTCACCAAGCGCACCATGGAGCATGTTCCCGTAAAGCCTTTATATAATCACGACGAATACGACCACATGAACCATCTGGATTTTGCCAGCGGTATTCCTCCTTGCTTACGCGGGCCATATTCCACAATGTATGTGTTCCGTCCTTGGACAGTCCGTCAGTACGCGGGCTTTTCCACCGCCGAGGAATCCAACGCTTTCTATCGCCGCAACCTTGCCGCAGGTCAGAAAGGTCTTTCCATAGCGTTCGACCTTCCCACCCATCGCGGTTATGACGCGGATAACCCCAGAGTTTTCGGCGATGTGGGTAAAGCGGGCGTGTCCGTTTGCTCCATGCTTGACATGAATATTCTGTTTTCGGGTATTCCCCTCGATCAGATGTCCGTTTCCATGACAATGAACGGCGCAGTACTTCCTATTCTCGCATTCTTTATCCAATCCGGCGTTGAGCAGGGCGTTGATAAGAAGATTATGGCGGGTACCATCCAGAACGATATTTTAAAAGAGTTCATGGTGCGCAACACCTATATTTATCCGCCAGATATGTCCATGCGTATCATCGGCGATATCTTTGAATACACCACCAAATATATGCCGAAGTTCAACAGCATTTCGATTTCGGGTTATCATATGCAAGAAGCCGGTGCGCCCGCGGATATTGAGCTTGGTTATACGTTGGCGGACGGGCTTGAATACATTCGCACGGGTATCAAAGCGGGACTCCCCGTTGATGCGTTTGCAAAACGTCTTTCCTTCTTCTGGGCAATCGGCAAGAACTATTTCATGGAAGTTGCGAAGATGCGCGCGGCTCGCGTACTTTGGGCAAAAATCGTCAAATCTTTCGGCGCAAAAGATCCCAAATCCATGGCGCTTCGCACTCACAGCCAGACTTCCGGCTGGTCCCTCACGGCGCAGGATCCTTTCAACAATATTTCCCGTACTGCTATGGAAGCTATGGGCGCGGCTCTCGGTCATACCCAATCGTTGCACACCAACGCTCTTGACGAAGCTATTGCGCTTCCTACAGACTTCTCCGCTCGTATCGCTCGTAACACACAGCTTTATATCCAAGACGAGACGAGCGTTTGCAAGATTATCGACCCGTGGGGCGGCTCTTACTATGTCGAAGCTCTTACAAACGAGATTATCCGTCGCGCTTGGGCGCATATTCAAGAAGTCGAAGCCTTGGGCGGCATGGCAAAAGCCATTTCCACCGGACTTCCCAAAATGCGTATCGAAGAAGCTGCGGCGCGTCGCCAGGCTCAAATTGATTCGGGCAACGAAACAATCGTTGGACTTAACAAGTATCGCTTAGATAAGGAAGATCCTCTCGAGATTCTCGCCATCGACAACACCGCCGTTCGCAACGCGCAGGTTGAACGCCTTGAAAAACTTCGTCGCGAACGCAACGAAGACGATGTTCGCGCCGCTCTTGAGGCTATCACCAAGGCTGCGGAGAGCCGCGACAACGGCAACCTTCTTGAATGCGCCGTTGAAGCTGCGAGAGTTCGCGCTTCTCTCGGCGAAATTTCCGACGCTGTCGAAAAAGTTTCGGGACGTTATCAGGCTGTTATCCACACCATTTCCGGCGTATATTCTTCCGAGTTTACGGATAAAACCGAGCTTGACAAAGCCAGAAGCATGGCGGACGAGTTTGAAAAGCTCACCGGTCGTCGTCCTCGTATCTTTGTCGCAAAGATGGGTCAGGACGGTCACGATCGCGGACAGAAGGTTATCGCCTCCTCCTTTGCAGATATGGGTTGGGACGTAGACGTGGGTCCTCTCTTCCAGACTCCCGAGGAAACTGCGCAAGACGCTGTAGACAACGATGTTCACATGGTAGGTTTCAGCTCTCTTGCAGCAGGTCACAATACCTTGTTGCCGCAGCTTGTCGACGAACTTAAAAAACTCGGTCGCGAAGACATCATGGTCTGCATTGGCGGCGTTATCCCCGTACAGGATTACGACAACTTATACAATCACGGCGCGGTCGCCATATTCGCCCCCGGTACCAACATTCCCGAAGCGGGCATCAAACTCTTGACTCTCCTTATGGATAGAGCTAAAGAAGAAATGGAATAACATATTGACAACAAGCCTTTCCTATTGCATAATTCTTAATAGGAAAGGCTTGTTTTAATTGGGGCTTTGCCCCAGCGGTCAGCGTCATCCAATCGCACTTCGCCTTCGGCTTGCGTTCTTGGGACGCTTTCGCATGGGAAGCATTCGCGACGCTAAAGCGTCGATGCTTCTCCAAAACCCCGGCAGGGCGCTGCCCTGCACCCGCCAAAGGGCATTCGCCCTCTGGACTTCCGGGTACGTTGACGGATAGTTTATTTATAAAAAGTCGCAAAACCAATTATTAAAGTTTTTTCTCTCTCTTTTTCTTTGCTTCTTTCTTTTTCTCTCTCTTTTTTACAAAAAAGAGAGAGAAAAAGAAAGAAGGAACTTGCCTCAAAAAGAAAAAGGAGGAACTATGGAGCAGAAATATACGACGTCGAAGCCGAGTTGGGTGCCGGAGGAGAATGACGAGAAGTTTGCCTGTTCGGTGATGAGCGGGATAGACGGGATTAAGGATACTACTGTGGGAAATATAAATCCCGCTATTGAAAGCGGGAGAATAAAACCTAAGCGTAAGATGGTGCTTTCGGAAGACGATTATGTGGAAGGCGTGATAAAGGGGGATAGAATGACTTTATCAAGGGCTATCACGCTTATTGAAAGCAATAGTCCGAGACATTTTGCAAAGGCGCAAAGAGTGTTGCAGAGATTGTTGCCCCGCACGGGAAACGCCTTGAGAATCGGATTTACCGGGGTGCCGGGAGCGGGGAAAAGCACTACGATTGAGGCTTTCGGGAATATGCTCTGCGACGAGGGGCATAAAGTCGCAGTGCTTACGATTGACCCTACAAGCTCCGTTACAAAGGGTTCTATTTTAGGCGATAAAACTCGTATGGGGACTCTCTCTCGCCGTCCCGAAGCGTTTATAAGACCTTCTCCTGCGGGGGGAACACTTGGAGGAGTGGCGAGAAAAAGCCGTGAAACCATGCTTATGTGCGAGGCTGCGGGGTACGACGTTATTATAATAGAGACCGTCGGCGTAGGACAGTCGGAAGTTACCGTGCGCTCTATGGTGGATTTCTTTTTGCTGATAGTATTAACGGGCGCAGGCGACGATTTACAGGGCATAAAGAAAGGCATAATGGAGCTTGCCGACGCTATCGTTATAAATAAAGCCGACGGGGATAATTTAATGAAGGCGAAAGTCGCCAGAGGCGAATACGAACGCATGATAGAATTTATTCGTCCCGCAACTCCTGGTTGGGAAACTCACGCTTATCTCTGTTCGGCTGTCGAGCATACGGGATTAAAAGAGCTTTGGCAGGTAATCCAAGCCTTTAGGCAGATGACGACAAAAAGCGGCGTATGGCAAAAACGTCGCGAAGGTCAGCTTTTGGATTGGATGCACAGCATGATTGACGAGCATTTGCACAATCTTTTCTTTGAGGATGCCGTGGTTACGGGGCGGATGCCGGAGATTAAAGAGGCGGTGTTAAAAGGCTCGATTTCGCCCACTCAGGCCGTTGCGGAACTCATACGACTCTTTGACGTAAAAAGGGCTTCCATGAGGCAGGTTGATATTTTCCATCCCGAAAAAGAATGAGGCTTAAATATGTATACGAAAAAAATATATTTTTCCGGCGGCGATTTCCATGAATTGCAGGAGGTGTTTCGCGCAATTCCGGGAGTGACTGATACTAAAACCGGATATATAAACGCCGAAAAAAGTGCGGATTATGAAAGCGTCGCCGACGGAAGCGTTAAAGGATACATGGGGGTTGAAGTGACGTTCAACCCTAAAAAGATGGATTTGTCAAAACTCATGGACGTATTGTTTGCAGTTGTAAATCCTTATGTTCCCGACGGGCAGGGAAAAGCGCGGGGCGAAATGTATAGAGCGGGCGTGTTTTATAAAGATGCGGAGGACGAACCTCAGGTGGAATTGCATCTAAACTTCATAGCAAATCGGGGAAAACCGCCCGCAGTTTCTTGTATTGGTTTAACGATGAACGACCCCAACAGCGACCCGAAACTTGCAAGGCATTGTTACGCTCTTGCGGCTCCATTAAAAAGCTTTCAAGTAGCTAAAGAAGAACATCAGCATTATCTTGAATCTCATAACGCAGAAACTTTTATAGATTTTGAAAAATTGAGGGAATATGTGAGATTTTAAAAGCTGTGAAAAGGTATTGCGAAAAAATCCACTTCGAATTTTTATCGAAGTGGATTTTTTAAAATGCCTTAAATTGAAAATCGTATGAAGCAACGAAAACTTTTAACTTTCGTAAATGTTGAGATTGCCGTTCATTGCAAAAGCCGCCCACGACGCTTGAATAACTCTTGCGAGATTGGGCTTGGGATTAGGCAAAATATGATCACCCGCAAAATTTCCTGCACCGCATAAATTACTCACTTAAATTTTTCGTTGCTATTCAAACACATTACTGCACAAATCCTGCATTTAGACTTTGCCTTCCCTGATTCTTAATGCTCAACTACCCCGTATTTCTTAAAAATATTTTCAAAATCTTCTACGGAAATAGCATTTTTTACAGCTTCTCTTATTTCCCCTTTCCCTAAATCCAGCCTTCGCAAAACATTCTTTCCTGTCGCTTTGTCTTTTTCCTCGCGAATCATTTGCGCTCTGTCGATCTTTTCTTCATTTTCCGCATAAAACGCCATTCCCTTCGCTTTTGCCAGTGAATCTGCAAATATTTCGCTGTGGGGTTCTAAAATATCTATTACGTATTTTGACTGAGGCTCGGATCTCACTATTAAAAAATCGGGATACATCGCTTTATCTTGATTATCTATCTTATAGGGAATTTTTAACGCCCAATTCGCTTTGGCTGTGTTTCTTATAAAACAAATATAATCTCTTCGCTCTCTTTCTTCTTCGATCGTATGTTCTTCCCATGAATTTAACTTTATATTCGCGTATCCCTTTTCTTCATCCACATAAAAATGATCGTAATATTTTTTATCATGTTCATTTGTACGATTGTCTATTTTTTCCGGCAAAGTCAATAGGGTCTTACTGACTTTATCTCCGGCGGAAATTATTTTATTATATTGTTTTTTTACCTCTTCGCCTTTATCGGACACATATTTTCTGTAATTATCATTGAAATAATGAAATTTTTTCTTTGCGTACTCAAAAAGTTCTTTTAAACAATCATTTTCAGCCGCAAATAAAATGCAATCTACTTTGCAATTTGAATGACCCAATTCTTTTTCATATCTTCTCATATAAGAATTTACATATCCGTGAGAGCCTAATCTTTCATTTGCAAGTTCTGCCTGTCGATCAATTATTTTTTCCGACATAAAAAGCTCCGTTTGGCTTGAAAATTTAATTTCTTCGCCAAAAACGTCAAAAACTTCTATAACCAAACGACCTGCCGATATATCGCTTTTCATACTCTCATATCTGCCAAATTTACGCAAATTTTCGGCGTAATTATGTATCATTTCCGTTATTTCCGCTTCAATTTCATTATTGGCTTTAGGATAAATTCCATGAATTGTAAAAAGCGACGCTAAATCCATCAAAGATTTCAAAAAATCGTTGATTTGGGTGTCTTTTACCGTATAGGAAAGATACCCTTTTTTGTTTATAAAATCTAAAATTTCCTTTCGATTTATTTCGGGCAATAATGGAATTTGCTCCGGCTTTAATTTGACTTCGGGGATTGTCGGTTTTTCAGGCATTTGCAGAGTTGTTGGCGGTGTTACCGGCGAATTTACAAAAGGCGGGACTTCCGGTTTCGTTTGCGGCTCTTGCGGTTCGATGTCTCGCTCTGTCGGCGTCGTTGTATCGGGAAAAAGCGGAATTTGATTAGGATCGACTTTTTTAGGATTCGCCGTCCAAACTCTTGTTGGTTTTGCCGTTGATTCTGCTTCTATATCTGCGGGAAGTTCTTCCCCTTCGGCAGATTTAAAAACTTCAATTATCTTTTCTACTTTTTCTTTATTAAACCGCGGCGCATAAAGCCTTACCTCGTTTAAAGTATCGTTCACTGTTACCCTAGCACCAAGCGGCGTGCGAATCATTCGACCTAACAACTGCGCTATGTATGTGGCATCGTCGGCAGGACGAAAAGAAAGCATAGTTTCGGCTCGCGGACAATCCCATCCGGTTGATAAGGCTTCTTTGAAAAATGCCAATTTTATATTATGATTATCCTCTATACTTTCCGGCGCGACGCTATGCACTTTTAAACCGTTTATTGTTATATCACCTACGCTTCCGAAAGCGTGTACCACTTCGTTTTCGTGAAATTTACCCGCCTTGTCCTCTATCGTACTTAAAACAGCGTCTAAATCGGTATTTGAAACCGTTTTACCTTCGCCGTTTTCCACCTGCACTAAAAATACGGGATCAACATTTTTTTTGTGATAATTACTTGAAAATTCCCGCCAATGATTGCATTTATTTATCCATTCTTCCGTTGCGGGTTGTACCACGCCCATATAATCCATTTTTTCGTTTTCGGGATAAATCACTTTTATTTTATCCTTCAAAAGGCCCGAACTTTTGACCTTTTGCACGGGAACATAAATTTCCTCAACGGTATGATTCGACTTATCCTTTATTAGCTTATTAAATCTCTCCGCCGTCGCGCTTATCCCAATTACGATAGGCATAGGACGCATATTTTCTTCCTTATACCCTTTAATAAACCTTTGCATTATGGTTGTCTGTTTTCCGGCTTCCCTTTCCTTGGCTCCCCGATGCGCTTCGTCAATTATAAAATAAAATCTATCCGCCTTATCCCGCGCAGTATTTTCCAAAGTTTCCCACAGCGTCCAACTTCTATTATCGCCGTGTTTGCCTAAATTTCCGCTCTTTGATAATTTCTGCGTATTTAAAAAGTATATATAACCTTCGTCAAGATACTCTTGATTAAAATTATTTTCCTCTATAACCTTACATCTTCCCGCCGGAATTTTATTCGCATTAAGCTCTATTTTTGCCTTGGATTGCAAATTGAGCGCAGGCGAATCGGACAGCCACACAAATATAGCGTTATATTGCGCATCAAAAATATCGGGAATTTCTTTTCCGTCGCTTATAGTTGACCCAAATAAAATATCTTCAATCAAACTCGCCATTATTATAGTTTTCCCCGCTCCCGTCGGAGCTTGCAAGGATATTATATAATTATGCTCGCTGTCGTTATTGGATATATAAGCTTTTAAAGAACGCGCCACAGCTTTACGAAGTTTATTTGTCGCTTCCGTTTGAAAATTATATTTTTCTAATCTCAATTTTTTCACTTCCTTGTTGGGGCTTTGCCCCAAACCCCACAAGGGACTCTGTCCCTTGACCCTGCAAGGGGAACTCGTCCCCCTTGACCCCCGTTTTTTTATTAAAGTTTTCTTTCTCTCTTTTCTTCTTTGTTTCTTTCTTCTTTTCTCTGCTTTCTTTTACAAAAGAATGAGAGAAAAGAAGAAAGAAAGAATTTATCTTGTATTTATTTTAAAATTTTCAAGATAATCTTTGTAAAGTTGATATGATTTTTTTATATTTAAAAAAGCTGATATGTTGTTAAACTCATTTTCATAGTCTGTTATGATATAAACCACTTCAATATTTGGCGAAAGATTTTCCTTAAAATCGTTTACATATACGGGATCGACGAGAACGGCGAAGTTGCTTTCTCTGTAAATCATATATTTCTCGTTCGCTTCCGCGGGAGGACATTCGCCTATTGCTCCTGCTTTTAGCCATAAAATAGATATAAGCTCTTGAAGTTGTTTTCCGAGAGATACACTCGTTTTATCCAAAAAACCAAGTTTAAAAAATATGGCGTTAGCGGAAAAACCTTCTGACATTGGACGATCAGAGCCGAGATAATTTCCTTTTAACGCCTCGCCTTTGATATTTTCCCCTAAGATACTGCAACGAGTTCGCGGCCAAGTGACGAAGCGCGCGATTCCAAGCGCGTTCCATTCATCGCTTCCTTCTTGTACGCCTTTTTTTTCAAAATTTTTTGCTTCTTCCAAAGACACTTCGTTATTGGTAACAAGAATACAACGGCGATTTCCGCCGTCTTCTGCATTTAGAAGGTTTACAGCGTGAAGAGTCGTGCCTGACCCTGCAAAAAAATCTAGGATTAGCGCGTCTTTTTTATTTGATGTTGCAATAGTCAGTAAATGCTTAATAAGATTCACTGGTTTAGGAAAAGGAAATCGTTTATCATTAAAAATTTGCGCGAGTTCCTTTGTGCCGTCTTGCGTCATTCCCACATCAGCGGGTAAAAACGTACTCGCCGCCACCATTCCAAAAGCTTCGCCCGCTTTTTTCATATCATCTTCTTGCCAATATCTTAACACAGGCTTTGAAATCTTTAAAAAATCATAATCTCCCGGAAAAATTATTCTGTTTTGTTCATAATATTCCTTAAATGTTTCTTTGGTAATTGCCCAAGTTCTTAAAGGATTAGCAGGATATTCTTTGCCATTTTTCGGATTCATTATCGTAAAAAAACTATTTGGACGTTCCATTGCTGTTGTTTGTTTTGTTAAATCATGAAATCTCCAAGGCTTATTGGGAAAATCATCGGTTTCGTAATATTTTCTTCCCTTGCCTTTAACCTTACCAATAAAATTTTCATTAGCGTAACATAAAATGCTTTCATAATCTTGAGAAATTCCAAAAGGCACATCTGATTTTGAAGTTCTTTTCCTCCAAGGAATTTGAGCGACAAATTTTTCTTTTCCAATTACTTCATCGCATAAAAGTTTTAGAGAACAAGCCTCGCCGTCGTCGATAGAAATAAATATTGCTCCGCTATCTTTCAATAGTTTTTTCGCAAGTTTCAGCCGCTTTTCCATCATAGAAAGCCATTTACTGTGGCGATATTGGTCGCTTCCGTCCACATAATCGTTGTTGTATTTCCAATCCTTCGCGCCGGTATTGTATGGCGGATCTATATAAATACAGTCAACTTTGCCGTGATACATATAATCCAAAAGTTGTAAAGCGTGATAATTTTCCGCTTCAATAAGAGTATGCCATAAGTCGCTTGTAGGCGCATTTTTTATGCTGTCTAATTGTTTCAAATAGGGATAAATAGGCTCGCCGATTTCCGGAACATAGAGAAGTTCCGACAACGGAAAAATTTTCTGTTCCTCGCCTTCAACGCAAATAGCGGTTTCTCCATTTATCTCGGCTACCTGATAAATTTTCTTTTTATCTCTTCTAAGTGTGACTTTAGAGCCGATTTTGACGGGCATATCAAAAAGGACAGCGCGTTCGGGGAGATGATTTTCATAGATAAGACCGAATTTTTTATTAACCTTTAGTTTGTTTACTTCTTCGGCTATTTGTTTTCGTAAACTCTCGTCTTGTATTTTAGATATTAAATCCTCTATCGCCGCCATTTTTTGCCTACTTTCTTCTCTTCATAATTTCAATTACAATATTGCAAATTTCTGTAATTCTACCATATTTTATCATAACAAACGCGAGAATTTCAACGTTTATTTCCTCACCTGTTCCGTATGAGCTGTACTTCTTTTTTTGCCTATTGCCAAACCCTTTTTACTGTGGTATAATGGGCAAATCAGTCACGCGCTAAATTTCCTGTTATAAATTTATGGCGCGGAAGAAGAACAGGAGGAAATTTTTATGGCAATGATTTCTATGAAACAACTCTTGGAAGCGGGCGTTCATTTTGGGCATCAGACACGTCGCTGGAACCCTAAAATGGCGCGCTATATCTTCACGGAGAGAAACGGTATCTACATTATCGACTTGCAGAAAACCGTTAAAAAAGTGGACGAGGCTTACGACTTTTTAAGAGATGTCGCCTCCGAAGGTAAATCCATTCTCTTTGTAGGCACAAAAAAACAAGCTCAAGACGCGGTTAAAGAAGAAGCGATCCGAGCGGGTATGTACTACGTAAACGAGCGTTGGCTCGGCGGTATGATGACGAACTTCTCCACCATTCAAAAACGCGTTTTCCGT
>JAGBMX010000012.1 GCA_017634675.1 Selenomonadaceae bacterium
AAAAAAAGAGAAAAAGAAAATAAACAAAAGAAAAAGAGAAAAAAACTTTAACAACTGGTTTTGTGTAAGCTGACAGTTAGCGCTAAAACAGACACTTTGCGTTTGTTAAAGTTTTTTCTTTCTCTTTTTTCTTTGCTACTTTCTTTTTTCTCTTTCTTTTTTTCAAAAAAGAAAGAGAAAAAAGAAAGTAGAAACCTCAAATTATCTCCAAATCAGCATGAATAGCGCCTGCGGCTTTCATGGCTTGGATAATGGATATAATGTCTCTGGGGGTTGCGCCGACGGTGTTTAAGGCGCCTACTATGTCGTTAATGCTGGTGGAAGGGGGGACAACTATGGTGCGCGCCCGTTCTTCCGTTACTTCAACGTCCGAGTTTTGGGTTTTAACAGCGCGTCCGACGGTGAAGGGAGCTTGCACTGCGTCTTCCGTGCTTGTGACTCTGATATTGATGCCGCCTTGGGTGATGACGCATTCGTCAACCGTAACCGCGCCGCCCATAACGATGGTGCCGGTGCGCTCGTTTACCACAACTTTGGCGATGTTGTCGGGGACAATGGGCAATTCTTCAATGCTTGCCACAAAATCCACAACGTTGTTTTGATAACGACGAGGTATGCTTATATCGACTCTCCCCGGGTTAGCGGCTCTTGCTATGTTGCCGTAACGGGAATTTACCGCCGCAGCCACTCTTGAAGCCGTGGTAAAATCGGATTTTGAAAGAGAGAGGGATAAATTGCCGCCTTTGCCGAGTTCGTCTTCAACGGTTCTTTCAACGATAGCGCCGTTAGGGGTAAGACCTACGGTCGGGAAATTCTTTTGCACACCGCTCGCGCCCTTACCCGCCATAAATCCGCCGGTCGATACTGCGCCTTGCGCGACTGCGTACACTCCGCCGTTGCCGGCTCTGAGCGGCGTCTGTATCAACGTGCCGCCCTGCACGCTCTTTGCGTCGCCCAAAGACGAAACCGTAACGTCAAGAGTATCGCCTTCCCTTGCAAAAGGAGGAAGCGTCGCCGTAACCATAACCGCCGCCACGTTCTTTGGTTTTAACGATGCGGCCGAAATCGTCACGCCGTAAGTTCTAAGCATATTTACAACGGATTGTATGGTTTCCGTTGACTTGTTGGAATCCCCCGTGCCGTTTAAACCGACCACAAGCCCATATCCCATAAGTTGGTTCGAACGAACGCCTTGAACTTTCGATACGTCCTTTAAACGGGTGACTGCGGATTCGGCGTATGTAACTACAGGGATACTTAAAAACAATGCTGTAACCAACAGTTTACATATAAACTTTTTCATGCTTCACCCCACAAAAATTATTAAAGTTTTTTCTCTTTTTCTTTTGTTACTTTTCTTTTTCTCTTTTTTACAAAAAAGAGAAAAAGAAAAGTAAGAATTTGACTCAGAACAAGAAGTTAAACACCTGTGTCAAGATGCCTTGGCGTTGTTTTGCGTTTAGCGGGCCTTTGCCGTCGAAGTGTACGGTGGCGTTTGCGACTTTTGTGGAAGGCACGGTGTTGGCTGAAGTCACGTCGTCTTCCCTTATAACGCCGCGAAACGTGATACGGTGTTCGTCTTTGTTTTGCCAGATTGATTGCTTGCCCTCGACGATTAGATTGCCATTAGGCTCTTTTTCAACGACGGTGACTGTGACGTTGCCCGTAACGCGGTTAGTGTCGCTTGCGGCGCCGGATGCGGAAAATTCATCGGAACCTGAGATAGAAGCGGCTTTTAAGAAGTCGAAGATACCAACGCCCGCGCCAAGGTTTTGACTGCCTTCTTTTTCGTTGGTAAAGGACTTTTGCGCTTGCAAAGAAGTTCGCTCGCTTATGACGATTGTCACAATATCCCCGACATCGTGCGCCTTATGATCGCTAAAAATGCCCCAACTTCCGCTGTTTGTGCCTTCCTTAAACCAAAGCGATTGGGCAAAAGCAGAAGAAGCCAGCATAAACATACATATGAATACTGCAAGAATTTTTCTCATCAAAACCCTCCTTAATCGTAATGCCCCCTACAAGACATTATCAAAACATAATCTTCGTTTACGCTATACACAATTCTGTTATTATCATCTATGCGACGGCTCCAACTACCCGCAAAATTACCTTTTAAAGGTTCAGGTTTACCGATTCCCTCGAAAGGATTGCGCACAATCGCTTGAAGCAATGAATTTATACGTTTTAAAGTCTTTCTGTCTTGCCATTGCCAATAAATGTAATCATTCCAAGCATTTAAATTCCATATTATTTTATTCATCGTCATCCCAAATCAAATCGTGCACAACAAATTTCATTTTTCCCTCACGCAAATCTTGAAATTGTTTTTCTAAGTAGGCGATATTTCGAGGATCATAAAATGGATCGTCTTTTTCATCCGGCAGATTTGCTAACCAAACATCATCCCCGTAACCCTCTTCAACTTCCAATACGTTATTCATAGAAAATCCTCCTTAAAATTTCACACAATCTCAATCGTTTTAGCGTCTATAACTTTGCCTCGGAGCACTTTCCTCGATACGGCGTTTCTCACCTTTATTATCTTTCCAATACGTCCTCGCTGCATCGCTACGCCTTCAGCCGAAATCATTATGCCGTTTTTTTTGGAGATGATTGTTACAAATGCGCCGGATTCGATTACAATAGGACTTTGAAGCATATTTTCTCTTATCGGCGTTCCAGCTTTGATAACCCTTGCCGGCACTTTGCCGACTACCAAGCTTGCGTCTTTTAAATAAATGTTTCCCTTATCCTCAACAGCCACGTCTTGAAGCTGTACGTCTTTCGCTTCTATTTCCCGTTCAAGCGACAAATCCCTTGCCGCCACAAGTATTTTATCGTACACCGAAACCCTAAAATAACAAGTGGCTCGGCGATAAAATTTACCGTTTAAATATACGGAAAGATATACGGGAGTGGTTAAACCGTAACGCACGTCCCTCGGCAGCGTCGGCTCTATGGTAAGCTGTCCCGGCGGGACATGGAGCGTCGCCGCCGCTCTAAGGAGGGTTATTTCGGTTCTTCTGGTTTCGCCCTGTTCCTTTAATTTTTCTTCGATTTTTTTCTGCGCCGTCAGTACAAGCCTTGTATCCGTCACTATTTGAGGATACCTTTCAATCTGTTGCCCCGGCCCGTACGCTGCGTTTGTCGGTGAATACGAAAAAACGCCGCCAAAAAACGCTATAGCGGCGCATAATATTCGTACCCCCCTCGGTATCAATCGGGTATTAACTTTCATAATTAACGTTTAAGCCCGTTGGCTATCTCTAACATGGAATCGCTGGTAATGACCGCCTTCGAATTCGACTCGTAAGCGCGCTGGGAAACAATCATCTCAACCATTTCCTCAACAATCTGCACGGAACTCATTTCAAGAGTACCCTGCGTCAGCGTCCCTGCGCCGTCCTCGCCGGGATTTCCTTCAATCGGATCTCCGCTTGCCGCGGATACCAAAAATAAATTCTTACCCATAGCGGTAAGCCCCGGGGGATTTATAAATCTTGCCAGCGTTATCTGACCGACGACTTGTTGCTCGCCGCCCGCAGGTCTGCAGGAAACCTGTCCGTCGCCTGCGATAACGATGCTGTCCATAGGAGCAGTCTCGTCAATCGTTATGCCATCCGCTATCGGGTAGCCGTCCGTCGTCACCATACGGCGGTTCGAATCAAGCTTAAACGTGCCGTCTCTCGTATAACCGATAGTGCCGTCAGGCAACTCTATTCTAAAATATCCTTCGCCCTGTATTCCAATATCCGTAGGGTTATCGGTGGTCTGCAAAGGTCCCTGCGTGGTTATTCTCTGCGTTGCCGCAACCCTCGTGCCAAGACCAATCGCAAGCCCCGTCGGGTACTGCGAATCCGCGCCGCTTTCGGCGCCCGCTTCCCTTAAATTCTGGTAAATCAGATCCTGAAACTCTGTCCTTACCTTTTTATAACCATAAGTGTTTACGTTAGCAATATTATGCGAGACCACGTCCATGTGCTTTTGTTGTCCGATCATCCCTGAAGCCGCAGACCAAAGCGCTCTCATCATAACAAACTATCCCTCCATTTTTCTCGTTGGGACTCCGTCCCAAACCCTGCAAGGGGCGCTGCCCCTTGACCCCGCCAAAGGGCGCAGCCCTCTGGACTCCCGGGTAATATATTTTTCCTTAACTGTTATATCGTGTTTATTTATAAAAAACTTAAATAAAATACAAAACTGAGAATACAAGTTTATTAAAGTTTTTTCTCTTTCTCTTTCTTTGCTACTTTCTTTCTCTTTCTCTTTTTTACAAAAAAGAGAAAGAGAAAGAAAGTAGGAACTCACCCCACGCGACCTACTTCATTAACGGCTTTGTCAAGCATGGAATCTTGAGTGGTAACGGCTTTTGCGCCGGCTTCGTACATACGCTGGTTGTTAATGAGTTCCACCATGTCGTTTACCACGTTGGTGTTGGATGCCTCTAGTGCGCCTTGCTGAAGCTCTCCCGTTGCGGGTCTTGCTTGTGCGCCGGGGCGTGGGTTCCAGAGGTTGCCGCCGTCTTTTACTATGGCGCGGCGATCGTCCCCGAAGGATACGAACATAAGTCTGGCTATTTGCTGATATGCACCGCCGTCGCCACCTCCTATCGCTATTTCACCTTTTGCGCCTATCATTATTCTGTTCGCGTTGCCGGGAATTGTGATTGGCTGACCCTGTTCGTTTAATATCGCCTGACCCTTCATGTTTTGAAGCTGTCCCGTAGCGGAACGGATGAGCGCACCGTCCCTTGTGTATCTAATCCCGTTATCGGTTTGCACCGCTAAAAACCCGTCGCCCGATATGGCAACGTCCAAAGGGTTCCCCGTCGATTTCATGGAGCCTTGCTGTCTGTCTATCGCTATTTCGTCAATGGCGGAACCGATTCCGAGAGTTCCCACCCTAGGCGGTTTTTGGTCAAGGGAAAATCCTTTAAAGGTCGTAACTTTTAATCTTGGATCGTAATCTTTTATGCGCCGCATCAGCATCGGCTCAAATTCCTTCGTCACCGCAACGTCTTTCTTGTATCCGCTGGTGTCGGCGTTCGCTAAATTATGCGCAATGGTATCTGTCCTCGTTGTTTCCTGAATCATCCCCGCCGCCGCCGCATAAAGTCCTCTCCACATTTTTTCTTTTTTCCCCCTTTTAAAATGCCTTAATTCAAGTTTTTTCTTCGCCAGAAGAAAAAACTACATACGTCAGCATTTCAACAAGACGTCCGAGAGACGGGAGATTTAAACTCCCGCCTTTCTCGCATTTAGACCCCCACCGTAGAGGCACGGGACATCCAGTCTTGTTACACTCCGTAGCCGCTTTCTATCGCTTTTCCGCAACCAAGCGCAACCGAATCCAAAGCGTCGTCCGCTACGAAAGTCGCAAGTCCCGTTTCTTTTGTTATCAATTTATCAAGACCGTACAAAAGCGCGCCGCCGCCGGTCAAGACTATTCCTCTGTCTATTATATCCGCCGAAAGTTCAGGGTTTGTGGCGGACAGTACGTCTTTTATCGCATTTACAATATTCGTTACGGATTTTTCTATCGCAGTAGCTACCTGATCGCTTGTCACCGTCACGCTGTTCGGCAGTCCCGAAACAATGTCCCTGCCTCGTACCTCAAGTTTTGCGTCCCTTGCGCCCACAAACGCTGCGCCCACTTTTTCCTTCAAATCTTCCGTCGTGCGTTCGCCTATCATTAAATTGTATTCGTTTTTTACATAAGAGGTTATATCCGCATCAAAGCGATAGCCGCCCACTTTTATGCTCTTTTTTTCCGCAATAGCGCCAAGGCTTATTACGGCAATATCTGTGGTGCCGCCGCCTATATCCACTACCATCGTGCCTTGAGGTTCGTTTATGTTTAAACCCGCGCCTATTGCCGCAGCCAATGGTTCTTCAATCAGCCAAACGGTTCTTGCGCCCGCTTGCTCCGCAGCTTCTTGTACGGCGCGTTCTTCCACTTTCGTGACGCCGGACGGTACGCAGACCATAATGCGGGGGCGAAAGGCGATGGAGTTTCCGTTTACCTTGTCTATAACGTGACGGATAAGCCCCGCCGTTACGTTAAAGTCCGCAATAACGCCGTCCCTTAAAGGCTGCACCAAAACGATGCTGCCGGGGGCTCTGCCTATCATTTCTTTTGCTTCTTCACCAACCGCCAAAATCTTATTTTTATCGCGACTTATCGCCACAACGGAAGGTTCCCTAAGCACTATTCCCTTTCTTTTAACGTATACGACGGTGTTCGCCGTCCCTAAATCTATACCGATGTCCATATTCATACCAAACAATAGGATCACTCTTTCACCAATTTAATTAAAACACCTTCTCATTTTATAACAAAATTTAAAATTATGCCAGATAAAATCCAAAAAGTTGATAAAAATTTTTAAAAAATTTTTTCGCTAATGTTTTTGTCATTATATCATCAATGACACGTCAAATCAAATGAAATTAAACGGAAGGTTTAACCGTTACTATTCACGGGTATAAAAAAAGAAAAATATTGCTCTTCATGGTCAACCCCTCTGCCCTTCGGGCACCTCCCCTTTCAGGGGAGGCTCTCTGATTTCTCATTTTGTGGATATATAATAGAAAAGTCACCTTCACGTTGCCTCCCCTGAAAGGGAAGGGGGACCGCGAAGC
>JAGBMX010000096.1 GCA_017634675.1 Selenomonadaceae bacterium
AGGGGGGCTTGGTTTGAGGAAATATTGAAATTTTTTGGCTCAAAAGTTGCAATCCGAGTGCCTCCCTCCTAGAGGGAGGTGCCCGAAGGGCGGAGGGAGAGCCGTGAAGAGCACGATATTTATTGATTTGTCGACAGTCTGGCTTCGCCGTAACTTGGCAAAGCATTTTTTTACTATGTGTTCAGAATATTTTGGGCGTTTACTATATCAAACTTTTTCCTTTTTTGTTAATTCTCTATTACACAAAAAAATAAAAAACAATATCCCTATAGCGCTAATAATACAAGCGTTTCTATACGGCGTATAAAGTTTAGGCCGTACGGTAATTTTATGCTCTCCTTTTGGCGCAGTTATCGTCACTCTATGTTTATACGTTTCAAACACGGTTATTTCCTCTCCATCACAAGTTGCTATATAACAATGGGGATAATACCATAATGGAAGTTTAATCGCGGTGGGGACATCTGTTTTGGTGGAAAATTCTAAATTTAATCCCATGCGCGAAAAATTTGTTACCGCATTTTGAGGCGTTATTTCATAGGGGTTTAAATTTACCAGAGTTTTATTTTTTATAGCTTCCCAATATTTCGGATCACTTATATTTAGATAGGTCATAAATTCCGTTTTTCTAATATCGCGGTGAACATAATCCGGAAACGGCGCTAAGTGAGGATTATTCCATATATCAAAGGAAACCAACGGAGTATCACCTATCTCCGTTCCCTTTAAAAATCCTGCCAAATCTCCAAGCGTGCTGTGTTTATCCACCTTACAGATAGACACCATAGTATTTTCCACTGTCCAAGGAATATTCTCCATCCAATATAATATAGCGAGGGGAATAATAAATGTCATTATGAAAAATCTTTTGTTGGCGCAAATGGCAATAGACAATGCGATAGACAAAAATATACAAGTAAACATCGTCACTCTGTATGAAAATTGCATTATGCCTAATTTTTCGCCCAAAATCGGAACAAAATCTAAAACCGCCCATGGCGCAACAGGCGATATAAAAAGAACTAAAACTACGCAGAACAAAAAGCATACAAGAAATATTTTATCAAGATGCGTAACCGTTTTATTTACTATCTTGATCAACACAAAAATCAAATAAGCGCTTAACAGCGTTATAGGCAGTATTCCGACATAAAAGTGAACCCTAATCATATCTATCCAAGCAAAATTTGACAAATTTCCCGCAGATTTAATTTCGTTTTTTATATAAAAATCGTAACTGTTATACATATCTACAAAGGGGAAATAGAACCACAAATTGATAAGTGTTATAAAAACTACAGCTTTTAATAAAGATTTTAAAACCTCCCGAGAAAATAATCTTTTTATAAAAGCTAAGGACATAATCACATAACTAACAAAAAGTAAAAAGGAACTTATTAAATGAGAGGATAATATTCCGGTTGTGCCTATAACCACAAAAATCCAGGCGTTTTTTTCGCGTTTAAGCATTAAATAAAAACTGATAAGAGCAAGCGGCAAAAAACTCATGGCTATTGTCTCGCCAAGAGCGGCTCGAACGTATAAATCCACAAAACGGTAAAGTGTACCGGTATATAAAACAGCCGCTGCAAAACCATATATATAATAAGGCGTTTTTAATTCCGTTTTACTACCTTTGTTTATATGGCGAAAGAGATTGTTAAAACTAAAAAAACTAAGCGCCGCTGTTAAAAGAGTAATCAAAAACAAGAAAAGACCGTATGAAAAGGACATATCAAATCCCATCAGCCGAAAAGCAGCGGGAATATATAAAAAAATATCGGGATAGAGAAAGCCGTATGGACAGCCGTAATCATTAAAAAATGTCCCGTAGAGTTTTACGGGAAAATTTCCCGTTTCTAACCCCTGTTTTATCGCCTCAATCCTCGTTGCGTGAAAAAAAATATCGTGACCTAAAGTTACGCCTTCGCCGAATAACGGTACAGAGAAGGCTACAACCATAATTAACAACATTATCTTCATCAAAAATACCTTTTTCAATTATTTTACGGAAGCATATTCTGCCCTTACACGCGGCTTCGATGCAACGAAACATTTTTGCCCAACAAAAAAACTCTCTTTAATCGCAAAGTCGGTCAAATCCGCAAAAATGAGCGAACCTAACCGACCCTCTGATTAAAGAGAGTTTGTTTACATCTATATGAAATTTTACGCATGAATAATTTAACCGAGGGTAACTTACCCCCCCCCCGAAAATAATTCTCATTTGCATAAAATTCAATCCTTTCCTAAAAATTGGGTTTATTGCTATATTGAAATTGTTAGTTGGCAAATTTTTTTGAAAAACAAATTATATTTTATAGTATCCGCAAATAAACGTCAACAACTTGTTCGAACGATTCGGAATTTAATTTTTTTCACAGTTACTATTCACGGGTAGTAAAAAAAGAAAAATATTGCTCTTCATGGTCAACCCCTCCGCCCTTCGGGCACCTCCCCTTTCAGGGGAGGCCAGAGTGTAGACAAATCAATAAATATCGTGCTCTTCACGGCTCTCCCTCCGCCCTTCGGGCACCTCCCTCTAGGAGGGAAGCACTCGGATTGCGACTTTTGAGCCAAAAAATTTCAATATTTCTCAAACCCAGCCCCCCTCTTAGAGGGGGGTCTGGGGGAGTTTCCCTGGAAATTGGAAGTAACAATAATAAGTCTACAGTCTGACCTCCCCTTTCAGGGGAGGCTCTCTGATTTCTCATTTTGTGGATATAATAGAAAAGTCACCTTCGCGTTGCCTCCCCTGAAAGGGGAGGGGGACCGCGAAGCGGTGGAGAGGTCGACCATGAACGGCACTAATTCACCTTTCGCACCACTATGTTGTATTACCCGTGAATAGTAACTTTTCACAAAAAAATATGCGAAGTTTTCGTGAACATAAATTTTATTTTTTAAAAAAATTTGCGCAATAAAAAGTTTTCATGTATACTGTTTTACATAGCGTAGCTGATAAAAGGGGTGATTTTATGGCAAAACAAATCAGAAAACTAAAGCAAAAAATGTCTCCTCACAAAAAAGAACCGGAAAAAAAAGTTGGCAAGGATTATTTCCTTTTGGTGGTTTTAGCCCTTACCTCAATCGTTCTCTTGATTGGCTGGCCTCAATTGGATTCCATGAACCGTATCTTGTATATTCTGCTTATTTTCAGCCTCTCGCTTACATATCTTAACCGCCACGGAAAATTTTCCGACAGGGTACACCTTATTATAGAACGCTTAGGCATTGGCACCATAGCTTTTTCAGTACTTATCTTCGTTGTTATCTGTTATAATCAATTCTTTAGATAAAAAAACCGCAAGCTTCCACATAAAAGAAGCTTGCGGTTTTTGGTTTTATTTTACAAATATCTGAGCCAAATATAAATATGGCTTATAGCTATAGTCAAAGTCATCACGGGAAGCGCTATCTTCATAAACTCGATGAAAGAAATTGGCTTTCCGCGCTGCGCCGCCATAGACGCTACCACAACGTTTGCGCTTGCTCCGATTAGCGTTCCGTTGCCGCCCAAGCACGCGCCAAGGGCAAGCGACCACCAGAGAGGCTCTAAGTTTCCAAGTCCCAACTGCCCCATATCCTGAATAAGCGGAATCAATGTGGCAACGAAAGGAATGTTATCTATAAATGCGGAGGCATAAGCGCTCATCCAGAGGATTAAATAAGCCGTAGCGTTTACGTCGCCGTTTGTCACTTTAATGGCTTCTTCGGCGAGCATCTTTATCACGCCCGTTTCAACCAATGCGCCGACCAACACAAACAACCCCGCAAAGAAGAATATAGCGAGCCATTCCACCTTCGACAAGGCTTTTGCTATCATCTCCTCATTTCTAGTAAAGGAGATAAGGAGCAAGAATCCTGCGCCCGTCAAAGCCGCAGTCGCCGTCTCAAGGTGCAACGCGCTGTGCATCACGAACATTCCGATTGTAATGGCTATCGCCAAAAGGCATTTCTTTAAGAGTTTAAAGTCTTTTATCTGGCTCTTTTCGTCAAGGTGCATCACTTCGTCTTGAAGCGTCGGCTGCGTCACGAGTTTCTTGCCGTACAAAAGGACAAGCAGAGCTTCCACAACTATAAAAATAACAATCGAAACCAATGTCACATTATTGATAAAGTCCATAAAGCTAAGACCCACGGCGCTGCCTATCATAATGTTCGGCGGATCGCCGATAAGCGTCGCAGTGCCGCCGATATTGGAAGACAGTATTTGCGATATCAAAAATGGCTTTACGTCAACCTTTAGTTTCTGCGTTATGCTAAAGGTGATAGGCACCGTCAAAAGCACGGTTGTAACGTTGTCTAAGAGCGCCGAGCACACGGCGGTTAACATTGAGAGCGCCACAAGAAGCGCGACGGGTTTCGCCTTTACCTTCTTTGCCGCCCATATCGCCAAATAATTGAAAAGTCCCGTTTCGCTTGTGATGTTCACGATTATCATCATGCCCATCAAAAGTCCTAACGTGTTAAAGTCTATATGATGTATCGCCGTCTCTTGGTCTAATATTCCAAAGAGTATCATCAGCATTGCGCCAAAGAGTCCCACAATGGTGCGGTGCACCTTCTCCGATATTATCAGCGCATACGCCATTATAAATATAATAACGGCTATCGTAGTGCTGTCCAACGTTTTACACTTCCTTTCAAGACGCGGTATCTTGCCACATTCTTACTTTCTTTTCTCTTTCTTTTTGAAAAAGAGAAAGAGAAAAGAAAGTATTTCAGAGTGTAGACCTAGTATTGTTATTAATTTGTTGCTATTCGCAAGTGTGATACAAAAGGTAAATTAGCGCCGTTCATGGTGAACCCCTCCACCGCTTCGCGGTCCCCCTCCCCTTTCAGTGGAGGCACTAGAACGGAAGCTTTCTCCTTAACCACAAAACTAACAATCAGAGAGCCTCCCCTGAAAGGGGATGTGCCGAAGGCGGAGGGGTGAGAGCGTTGCCTCGGGCGCTTACTTATTGCTAGGAAATAAAAATTTACCCGTGAACAGTAACATCACTTTGTCTACACTCTGTTTATTTATCCTTAACCTTCGCCCACGAATCCTTCAATCCCACCGAGCGATTAAATATTAACTTATCAGGCTCGCTGTCCGCATCAACGGTGAAATATCCCATCCGTAAAAACTGATAATGAGTCCCCGGCGCAGTGTATTTTACGCTTGGTTCTATGAGCGCCGTCACTACCTCAAGAGAGTTTTTATTCAAAGACTCCACAAAGTTTTCCGGCGTATTTCCGTTTTCGTCCGTGGTTAAAAGATAATCATAGAGCCGAACTTCGGCCGGAATAGCCGAATCCTTCTCCACCCAATGAATAGTTCCCTTTATCTTGCGATTGGCTGTTTTGCCGCCGCTTTTAGAATCCATATCCACCGAGCAGCGAAGTTCCGTCACATTCCCCGCCTCATCCTTTACGACCTCGTCGCAACGGATAATATAGGCGTGTTTCAACCGAACCTCGCCTCCGGGTTTTAGCCTAAAGAACTTTTTCGGCGCGTCCTCCATAAAATCTTCCCGCTCGATGAAAATTTCCCGTCCAAAAGGCAAGAACCGCTTGCCGCCCCTTGTAGGGTGATTGTCCGCCGACAAATATTCCTTCTTACCTTCGGGGTAATTCGTAAGCGTCACTTTAAGCGGTCTGAGTACTGCCATAATCCTATCCGCCCGCTCGTTCAAATCGTCCCTCAAGAAATGCTCCAACATGGCAACGTCAACCAAACTGTTGCTCTTAGCCACGCCGATTTCATCGCAGAACTTTCTTATTGCCGACGGCGTAAAACCTCGCCTGCGAAGTCCTGAAATCGTCGGCATTCTCGGGTCATCCCAACCCGCGACAAATCCTTCTTCCACCAACTGACGCAATTTGCGTTTGCTAGTAACCGTATTCGTCAAATTGAGCCTTGCAAATTCTATCTGTTTCGGTCTAGTATTAGGGTCAAAATCAAGAGAATCCAAAAGCCAATCGTAAAAGGGGCGGTGCTCTTCAAATTCCAACGTGCAAATGGAATGAGTAATACCCTCGATAGCGTCCGACAAGGGATGGGCGAAATCGTACATGGGATAGATGCACCAATCGTCCCCCGTTCGGTGATGGTGAGCGTGAGCGATACGGTAAATTACTGTGTCCCGCATCACCATATTGGGCGACGCCATATCTATCTTTGCCCTTAGAACTTTTTCTCCGTCTTTAAACTCGCCGTTTTTCATACGGGCGAACAGGTCTAAGTTTTCTTCAACGCTCCTGTTCCTGTAAGGACTTTCCTTCCCCGCTTCCGTCAGCGTTCCTCTGTATTCCCGTATCTCGTCCGCCGACAAGTCGTCAACATACGCCAAGCCTTTTTCTATCAGCTTTACCGCATATTCATAAAGTTTTTCAAAATAATCCGAAGCGTAGAACATCCTATCGTCCCACGAAAATCTCAACCATTTGATATCTTCCCGTATTGAGTCCACATACTCGGTATCCTCTTTGGTGGGATTCGTGTCGTCAAAACGCAAATTACAAATTCCGCCGTTTTCTTCGGCGACCCCGAAATTTAAGCAAATGGATTTTGCGTGTCCTATGTGAAGATACCCGTTAGGCTCCGGCGGAAACCTCGTATGCACCCCTTCGCCGTACTTCCCCGCCGCTAAATCTTCATCTATAATAGCCTGTATAAAATGCGTCTTCTTTTCTGCCATCTTTTCACCTCTTATTGTTGGGGCTCCGCCCCAAACCCCGGCAGGGCGCTGCCCTGCACCCGCCAAAGGGCATTACCCTTTGGAATCCCAGTTGCGTTAATTGTTAGTTCTCATGTTTATATATTGTTATGTGGCTTCTGCCAGTTTGTTGTTTATATATTCTCTAAGTCTTTGCCATCCAAGCTCGAAACGTTCGTTTTTTGGTTGCAGTCCTGCGGCGATTTCTTCTATATAGCCGGCCTCCGTTATCTTTTGCATTGTCCAAGGGAAGTTTATGTCGTAAACCCATAAAAGCCGCACGAGTTTTCTATCTCCGTGAGTCGTTATTTTCCTATAATCCGCTTGTTTTCCCTCAACGAAGATTTCCATAAACTCCGGGCTTATATCTTGAACATCCGTCGCCTTTACGAAGTTTGGCGCGCCCTCCATAGCATCGCCTACAAGGTACGGTCTAAGCACCCGATAAATATCCAGTTTATCCGCGTCTCTTATTATCTTAGCGAGCAAAATCGCATCATCGTCGTCGGTTTCTTCTATCGACTTTTTGTTATGATTAAAAATTGCAAATTCCAGTAAAAATAAATCTCTCGCCGAAAGTTCTTCCCTATAAGGACATTGTTTAAAAATTTGAAGCGCAAGCGAGGCGTGATCTACCGATACCGAATCATTAAAAGTCTCGTATTTATCATATTGTGCAAAACGTCCCAGATCATGGGTAAGCCCGATAAGTTCCGCAAGACTTGCTTGATGGGGAGTAAGCCGCAAATTCTCCGCCAGATCCTTTGAGTGTTTCCTTACAAAGGCAATATGTTCCCTTTTCATGCGAAAAGCGTTAGCCACGCCCTCGTCTTTTATATGAAATGAAGCGATATGCTCATTTTGCCAACGGCTTATCTTTTTAATGAGTTCTTCCAAAACTTCACCTCCCACATTTCAAACGCAAAACATAATATCACAAAATTAAAAAAATTTCTATCAATTTTTAAAAGTTTATTGATTTAGGTTATTGCTTTGTATAAAATTTAACCCCCACCCGAGGGGTGAGGGTCATATCTAGGGCGTGTTACAACGCAAATACTTCCAAATCATCGGGAACGAAGACGTTGCCATATTTAAAGTATTCTTTCGCTTCTTTGGTATAGTTTTCTTTTCTGTGTTCAATATCCTTATCTTCCGTATGATAAAGAATCAAATTTTTAACTTTCAATTTTTCCGCAATCTCCGAGGCTTCTTTTACCGTGCTGTGATTTTTTTCGTACGGCTTAAATTTATCTCTGTCCTTATACATACAAAAAGCCTCGGACAAAAGCCAGTCAACACCCTTAGCGTATTTTTCCGTTCTTTTATTATAAGGTTCATCCCCCAGACAAGTCAGCCTGAGCCCATCTTTAAACTCTATTGCGTAACCGAACTGTTTCGCCTTGGTGGACTCTATATCAAAAGCGGTGAGTTTCATCCCTAATATATTTAGCTCTTCGCCGTCTTTTATCTCCTTTATAAAAATACCGTCCCCAACCCTATCGAAATCTTTCTTTTTAAGGGTAAGTTTAGACATAGTCAAAAGCATATCTTTCGCCACATCGTGAGTATAAATATTAAACTCGCCATTATATTTTCCCGAATTCATCAAAGACGCAATCTTTCGGACAACCCACAGCACCCCTAAGATATGGTCAGTATGCCCGTGAGTCAAAAACAAATGATGCAGCTTCGAATAATCCGCCCCCGCAAATTCCAAGCGGCTTAAAATACCGTTCCCGCCGCCACCGTCGGTCAAAAATATCTCCCCATCGTCCATCTGTATATAAAACGTCGTATTAAAACACCGTGTAACCATGGCCGATCCCGTGCCTAACATTACAAGCTCTCTCATGGTTTTTCCTTTCTTGGGGCTTTGCCCCAAACCCCAGCAAGGGCTTCGCCCCTGCACCCCACCAAAGGGCGCAGCCCTCTGGACTCCCGGGTAACTCTTTTGAAAGTTTTACTGAAAACCCCCGTGTCAGCGACACGGGGGGTAAATATTTATTAAAGTTTTTTCTCTTTCTCTTTTTCTTTCTTTGCTACTTTCTTTCTTCTTCTCTTTCTCTTTTTTTCAAAAAAGAGAAAGAGAAAAAGAAAGAAAGTAGAACTTCCGGTAAAATCAAATTTTAGCCTTCTTTAGCGCCATAGCGGCGGCAAGTTGTTCGGCGGCTTTTTTGCTTTTGCCCTCGCCTCTGCCTACGATTTTACCGTCGATCTTAGCGGCGGCCGAAAATCTTTTGTCGTGAGGCGGCCCCCATTCGTCCAATAAGACAAATTCGATTTCCCTGCCCTTTTCGCTCTGCACTTTTTCTATTAAACGAGATTTAAAGTCCTCCACCGGCTGATAGTGTTTTTCGTCTGCAAAATCCTTCTCAAAGATTTTAAGCACGAATTCCCTTGCAACGTCAATTCCCTTGTCAAGAAATATTGCGCCCAATACCGCTTCAAAAGCGTCCTCTAAATTGGACTGGCGGTTTTTACCCCCGCACATCTCTTCGCCATGACCGAAAAGCAAAGCGTCGCCGTATTGAAGTTTCTTAGCCGCATTCGCTAAACTCTTTGAACAGACGATGTTTGAACGAAACTGCGTCAATTCCCCTTCCGTCAGATGGGGAAATTTATCGTAGATATGAGAACCCACGATAAAACCTAAAACACAATCCCCCAAAAACTCCATCCGCTCGTTGTGTTCCTCGCCAAGCTCGTTGCCGTATGAGCTGTGTGTCAAGGCGATGTCTAAAAGGCGAATATCATCGAAATTTATGCCAATATTAGACTCAATCCTGCGAAGAATTTCTTCCCTTTCGTTATCCATTACGCCTTATACTTTTTCAACAACAAGCAAGCGTTATGCCCGCCGAATCCGAAAGAATTTGACAGCGCAGCCCGCACAGTTTTCGCTCGCGATTTGTTTGGCACATAGTCTAAATCCATGCCCTCGTCCTGCGTTTCGTAATTTATGGTGGGCGGCATCATGTCACGCTCCACGGTGAGCGCCGTTGCGATACACTCGATTGCTCCCGCCGCGCCCAACAAATGCCCGGTCATGGATTTTACCGAAGACACGGACACATCTTTAGCGGCGTCTTCCCAAATCTTCTTTATCGCCTCGGATTCTCCCGCATCGTTCATGTGAGTGGATGTGCCGTGAGCGTTTACGTAATCAACGTCCTTAGGCTCAAGTCCTGCGTCTTTTAACGCAAGCGCCATACATTTTGCCTGATATTCGCCGTGGGGCGCGGGACTTGTCATGTGATACGCATCGGAGTTTACGCCGTAACCGGATAGTTCTGCGTATATGTGCGCCCCTCTTGCGGTTGCGTGTTCTAAACTTTCCAAAATCACAATTCCCGCGCCTTCGCCCATAATAAACCCGCTTCGGTCTTTATCAAACGGGCGGGATGCGTGCTCAGGATCATCGTTTCTATTGGTGCAAAGTGCCTTCATTGCAGAAAATCCCGCCACGGGCGCTTCAGAAATTGCGGCTTCAGCGCCGCCCGCCACCATAACGTCCGCCTCTCCGCGCTCAATCAATCGGAACGCATCGCCGATACAGTTCGTCCCCGTGGCGCAAGCCGTCGCCATACAACTTGACGGACCATGCAAATGGAACGTGATGGAAACCTGTCCCGCCGGCATGTTGGGAATCATCATAGGCACAAAAAACGGACTTATTCTAGACGGCCCTTTTGAGAAATACTTCTCGTACTGCCCGTGCATGGTCTCCATACCGCCAATGCCCGTGCCTACGAAGGTGCCTATCCTGTCAAGATCCTCTTTTTCCAAATCCAGTTTTGCGTCCTCGATAGCAAGTTTCGCCGCGCTCACCGCAAACTGTGTGCAACGATCCATTCTCTTGGCTTCTTTTTTATCAATATACTTTGTGGGATCAAAACCTTTGACCTCACCCGCTATCTGCGCGTCAAATTCCGAAGGATCGAACCTCGTTATCCGTCCTATCCCGTTCTTTCCCGCTAAAAGAGCTTCCCAATATTCTTCTTTTCCGATACCGATGGGGGTAATCGCTCCCAACCCCGTAATCACCACTCGCTTCTTCAAAAGCCCATCTCCTCTCGGTGTTTTTACATTGGGGCTCCGCCCCAAACCCCGGCAGGGCGCTGCCCTGCACCCGCCAAAGGGCATAGCCCTCTGGACTCCCGGTTATTGGTTTTATTATTCCCGGTTTTAGTTACTGCCATCTAAGCAGTACCTTTTATTATATTTTCTATAACGCAGCAAATTCCTTCTTTAATTTATCGAAAATTTCCTTTACCGACAAGATTTTATCTATCCTCGGCATATATTCCCCTGTAAAAACCAGTCCGGTTTCCACATCGCCTTGCTGCGCCCTTATAAGCGAGCGTATTATGCAGAAATTATGCTTGCACGCTTTTAAACACGAATCGCATTTATCAGGCGGCACAGGTCCTTCCATCACTTTGGCGGAAAAAGGCGTTCTTACGGCTCTTCCGGGAAGTCCAACGGGACTGTGTATAAGCACCACGTCCTCAGGTTTCGCCTTTAGATAATACTCCTTCAACGCCGGCGCAGCGTTAGATTCAACGCTTGAAGCAAACCTCGAACCCATTTGCACTCCATTTGCGCCCATATCCAAAAGAGCTTTTATATCTTCGCCGTGCAATACGCCACCCGCCGCTATTACCGGAAGTTTTACGGCTTTTCTCACATCGGGGATAATATCCCTTACGGAAGTATCCGTTCCCAGATGTCCTCCCGCTTCTTTTCCTTCCACGATAACAGCCGCAGCGCCTAATTTCTCCGAAATTTTAGCAAGCTTCGCAGTAGACACGATAGGCACTATAGGCGTATTTGAATCCTTTCCCAAAGCGAACATATCCCTTGAGAACCCCGCGCCCGCCACGACCAAATCTATTCCTTCGCTTATGGCGGTCTTTACTATTCCCACAAAATCGCTTGCCGCCACCATTATATTTATGCCGACTATTCCCTTAGTAAGCGCTCTTGCCATTTTTATCTCATACCGCAGCTCATCATGGCGCATACCGGAAGCCGCTATAAGCCCTATGCCTCCCTCATTCGCCACAGCCGCCGCCAATCTCGCAGTCGAAAGCCGTATCGCCATGCCGCCTTGAATGATGGGGATATTCGCTACCTTTTCACCTATTTTTAATTTTGGAAACTCCAAAAGTACTCCTCCATTCCATCATTCTTTGTTGGGGCGCTGCCCCAAACCCCGCAAGGGGCGCTGCCCCTTGACCCCGCCAAAGGGCATTTGCCCTCTGGACTTCCGGTTATCTATTTTTACTGTTTTTCATTCTACGTTAAACTTACATCTAAACACGAAAACATACTGTATATCGAACCCAGTTAATAAAGTTTTTTCTCTTTCTTTTTCTTTGCTTCTTTCTTTTTCTTTACTCTTTTTTACAAAAAAGAGAAAGAAAAAGAAAGAAGAAACTTGCCTTTAAGCACTTTTGCGATTTTTAGAAAATCCCGCGAAGAGAACTTCACGGGATTTAACGAATAAGAAGGATATTTATTCCTTATTTTGATCGATATAATTCACAACATCCTGAACAGTCTTAATTTTTTCCGCAGCTTCGTCGGGAATTTCGATATTGAATTCTTCCTCGAACGCCATGATTAACTCAACGATATCCAAGGAATCCGCGCCCAAATCATCGATGAAAGTTGAGCCGATTTGAACCTCGTCAGCCTCAACGCCTAATTGCTCAACGACTATATCGCGAACTTTTTCAAACGTCTCCATCCAACTTCACCTCCCCCCGGTGGTATCATATACGCATCATGGTTACATAACCATGCCGCCGTCAACATTAATAACCTGACCCGTAATGTACGCAGCCATGTCGCTTGCAAGGAAAAGCGTCGCGTTCGCAACATCTTCGGGAACGCCGGGACGCTTTAGCGGAATAGTCCTCTCCATTTCTTCTTTAACCTTATCGGAAAGCGCCGCCGTCATATCCGTTTCGATAAATCCGGGCGCAATCGCATTTGCCGTAATGCCTCTTGAAGCAAGCTCCTTAGCGACGGTTTTGGTGAACCCGATAACTCCGGCTTTTGCGGCGCTGTAATTGGCTTGACCCGCATTCCCCGTAATCCCTACAACGGACGCCATGTTTATGACGCGACCCGAACGCGCCTTCATCATAAACTTTGTCGCAGCCTTTGTGGTATAAAATACGCCTTTCAGGTTTGTATTTATGACTGCGTCAAAATCTTCGTCCTTCATACGGGCGAGGAGTCCGTCTCTCGTAATGCCGGCGTTGTTTACCAAAATGTCTATTTTACCGAAAGCTTCAACCGTCTTTGCCACAAGGTCTTCCGCCGCCGCCGCACTTGATACGTCGGCGCCAATAACCACAGCTTCGCCGCCGTTTTTTTCTATCTCCGTCTTTACCTCGTTTGCCTTTGCTTCGTTTCCCGCATAGTTAATCGCAACCTTTGCGCCTTCTGCGGCAAGCTTTACGGCTATGGCTCTGCCTATGCCTCGAGAAGCTCCCGTAACAAGAGCAACCTTTCCTTCTAAAAGCATATTACCCTACCTCCTTGAAATAGTCAAGGACTTTTTTCAGGCTTTCTTCATTTTCTGCGTTCAAAGTGGTGAGTTTTCTGTCTATACGCTTGTTAAATCCCGCCAGAGTTTTTCCGGGACCCGCTTCTATAAAAGTATCAGCGCCAAATTCCGTCATTGTTTTTACGCAGTCAATCCATTTAACGGGACTTGCGGCTTGAGCGATTAAGTTCGCTTTTATCGTCTTTGCGTCTTTTTGGAGTTTCCCATCAACGTTTGCAACCACAGGGAAAGCAGGGTCTTTCCACTCAAGTTTTTCAATTTCAACGGCGAGTTTTTCTGCGGCGGGTTTCATCAAGCTGCTGTGAAAAGGCGCGCTAACCGGAAGCACTACGGCTTTTTTTGCGCCCTTAGCCTTTAATTCCTCGGCAGCCTTCGTAACTCCTTCGATAGTTCCCGCTATAACCGTCTGACCCGGGCAATTATAATTCACCGCTTGCACTTCGCCGACAGTTTTTTGGACTTCGGCGCAAACTTCTTCGATAACCTCGTCTGTTAATCCCAAAATCGCCGCCATACCGCCTTTTCCAACGGGCACCGCTTCCTGCATAAACTCTCCTCTTTTATGCACAAGAAGCACAGCTTCTTTAAAGTCGATAACCCCCGCAAGCACAAGCGCGGAATATTCTCCCAAACTGTGACCGCCCGCAACGGACGGCACAACTCCATTTTCTTTCAAAAGTTCTCCCAATATAACGCTAACCGTTAATATAGCCGGTTGAGTATTTGCGGTAAGCTGCAACTTCTCCGCAGGTCCCTCAAAGCAAAGTTTCGATATGGAAAATCCCAAAGCCTCGTCCGCCTCTTCAAAGCGACGTTTCGCAAGCTCATACTTTTCAATCAAATCGGCTCCCATGCCGACCGCCTGCGCGCCCTGCCCCGGACACAAAAACGCAAGTGTATTCATAACACCCCTCATACTCTTGGTTTTGCGGCCAGTTCTTTTCTTTCTGTCTCTTTTTCTTTTTTGTAAA
>JAGBMX010000097.1 GCA_017634675.1 Selenomonadaceae bacterium
AAGAGAAAGAGAAAAGAAAGAAGGAACTCCCCTATATCGCCAAATCCTCAACCTTAATAAGAAGCAAATCCTCTTTTGTGATGTTAGTTGAGGTTGCCAAGCGGTTGCCTTGGTTCGCTATGGTTTTTTCAAAGAAATTTCTGACCGTTCTGCCGTTTGCGAAGTTGGGCGGCGGGTCGGAAAATTCTCTGTAGAAATATTCCCTGACCGTTTTGCTTACGCCTTTATCAAAGACGTAACGCCCCGATTTGGCCATGATTTTAAAGATGTTTGCCATGTCGTTCGGAGAATAATCTTCAAAATGAATGAATGTGTTAAACCGCGAACGAAGTCCAGGATTGGAGGATAAAAATTCTTCCATTAGGTCAGGATAACCCGCAACTATCACGACTAAATCCTGCCGATGGTCCTCCATCGCCTTTAAAAGCGTGTCCACCGCCTCATATCCGAAATCTTCGGAGGATTTTCCGACGGTTAGGGAATAGGCTTCGTCAACGAACAATATACCGCCCAAAGCGTGTTCAACAACGGCGGAAACTTTGCCGGCGGTCTGCCCCACATATCCTGCGACTAATTTTGAACGTTCGGTTTCAACCAAATGCCCTTGGGATAATATGCCTAAATTTCTGTATATTTTCGCAAGCAATCTCGCAACCGTTGTTTTGCCCGTGCCGGGGTTTCCCGAAAACACCAGATGATTGGAGGCGGATAGTTCGGGAAGTCCCTGCTCCTTTCGCATTTTGTTTACCTTTACCATGTTTATGAGGCGGTTTACTTCTTCTTTTACCTTTGACAAACCGACTAAATTGTTGAGTTCCTCTAAAATCTCGTCCAAACTTTCGGATTTTTCTTCGGAGTTTCTCGCAACGCCTAAATCTTCTTCTCTGATTGTGAAAAGCTCATCGTCTTTTGAAGCGAGTTCGGGACTTGCCGCCAACCTGTCAGCTTGATTGGACACAACCGTTTCAAAAAAATTTCTCGCCGTCCTGCCGTTGGCGAATCCCTTGGCGCGTCTTGCGTAAATGTTGGTAAATTCCAACAGAGCCGCCTTTTCCGCTTCGGGTGTCAGCGTGTAGTGATTTTCCCTCGCCAAACTCTTAAAAATATCCGTCAATTCCTCTGCGTCGTAGTCCTCGAAGTGTATTACCTTGCTGAACCTTGAGCGAAGCCCCGGGTTTGACGATAAAAACTCGTCCATCAAATCGGGATAACCCGCCGCTATAACCACTAAATCATCTCTGTGATCCTCCATTGCCTTTAGCAAGGTGTCAACGGCCTCAAAGCCGAAATCGCTCTTGGCTTGCCCGACGGTCAAAGAATACGCCTCATCAATAAAGAGTATGCCGCCTAAAGCCTCGTTCACCTTCTGCGAAACCTGTATAGCCGTTTGACCTACATAGCCGGCAACCAATTTGGAGCGGTCAACCTCCACAAGCTGCCCTTTGGAAAGTATGCCGAGTGCTTTGTAAATCTCCGCTATAATCCTCGCCACGGTGGTTTTCCCCGTGCCGGGATTTCCCGAAAAGACCAGGTGGAGCGAGGTTTTAATCTCCCCCGCGCCCTTTTGTTTACGGAGCTTATTCATTTTGAGCAGGTTTACAAGTTTTGAAACCTCTTTTTTCACCGAAGCCAAACCTATCATGGAATTAAGTTTGTTTAAAAGTTCGTCGGCGTTATGTTCCGCATTGTTTGCGTCGTTCTCGCCATTTTTAACACTATCTTCGATTTTCGCCCCGTCGTAATCCTCATAACTGTCGTAATCCTCCAAATCATAATTTGTTTCGTTATGAGCATTATCCGTCATATCGTCTATAAGGTACACGCCGCGTCTTGACAGGAAATTAAAAATCCTGTCCACGTCGTATTCGCTATAATTCCTTCCCATGAAAGCGGCTGCGACTTCGCTGTACGTCAATATGCCGCCGTTTTCCCGCGCCTTATTCAAAAGTTCCTGCTCAACGCTCGGTTTTATATCGCTCGCGCTCGCTCCAATTTTCTCCAAAAATGCGGACAGTCCGTCCTTGTACCCGCTGCTTACAAAATTTATCTTCCAAAACTTCTTCTTATATATCTCAAAAAGAATTATGACGTTCTCCCAAAAAAATTCCTCGCATGAAACCTTTAATTCAAGTTTAGACACTCCATCCTGAATAAAATCCAAACAGAATGTATTCAGTTTCTTAATTTCGCCCAATTTATCCGCACTCAAACAAAAGGAAAGTTTACGAGCGTCTTTAGGCATAGCTATCAAATCAACGCCAAAAGTCGCCGTTTTATTCTTATCCTTATAAACCGACTCCTCATAAGTCACCGCGCCGTCAAAAGCCACCGTATTCCCGTTATGCGCCACATAATCCGCTCTCTGTAGCTTCCCCTCTTCATTCAAACAAAAGCAAACAGGCGCGCAATCCGCAGTCCCAAGCAAAGTCATTCTAACGCTAAATTTGCGATTCGTATCCACAAAAGCAGCCAAATTCTCCCTCTGCCCTTTTTGCACCTACTATCGCCTCTTTCTTTTGTTGGGGCTCCGCCCCAAACCCCGGCAGGGCGCCGCCCTGCACCCGCCAAAGGAGCTTCGCCCCTCTGGACTCCCGAATATCTGGTTTTGAGTAGAAACTTTATGTTGAGCCTAAACCCCTTATTAAAGTTTTTTCTTTTTCTCTTTCTTTGCTTCTTTCTTTCTCTTTTTCTTTTTTACAAAAAAGAAAGAGAAAAAAGAAAGAAGGAACTCGCCTATACCGCCAAATCCTCAACCTTAATAAGAAGCAAATCCTCTTTAGTGACATTTTGAGAATTAGCCAAACGATCGCCTTGGTTTGCTATGGTTTTCTCAAAGAAGTTTCTGACGGTTCGGCCGTTAGCGAAATCCGGGGGAGGATTTGTAAACTTTGCGTCGAAAAATTTGCGGAGCCGTTCGATTGCGCCTTTTTCAAGGGAATAATTTTGCGCCGTCGCCATAGATTTAAAGATTGCGGTCATCTCTGCGGGGGAGTAGTCCTCAAAGTGTATGAACGTGTTGAAACGGGAACGAAGTCCCGGGTTTGCGGAGAGAAATTCTTCCATTAGGTTGGGATAGCCGGCGACTATTACAACCAAATCCCGACGATGGTCTTCCATCTCTTTTAACAGAGCGTCAACAGCCTCAAAGCCGAAATCCTCGTGGGATTTTCCCGCCGTGAGGGAATAGGCTTCGTCGATGAATAAGACGCCGCCTAATGCGTGTTCAACAAGCGTTGTGACTTGTTTTGCCGTCTGTCCTACATATCCCGCGACTAATTTTGACCTGTCCGCTTCCACCAGATGACCTTGTGAAAGCACACCCAAAGACTTGTATATCTTCGCTAAAAGTCTTGCAACGGTGGTTTTGCCCGTGCCGGGGTTTCCGGAAAACACCAGATGATTGGACGCGGATAGTTCGGGTAATCCCTGTTCCCGCCGCATCTTGTTGACTTTTATTGTATTTATGAGCCGCGTCGTTTCTTCCTTAACCCTTGAAAGCCCTATGAGAGAGTTTAACTCTTTTAACAGGTCGTCTAAATTTTCTCCCTGTTCATTTTTATTTTCGATTAGCTGTAAATCCTCTTCCTTTATGAGAAAAAGTTCCGCTTCGTCCGCAGCAAGGTTGGGATTTTTCGCCAGCCTGTTGGCTTGGCGCGAAACCACCGTTTCAAACAGCGAACGAGCCGTTCTGCCGTTGGCGAACCCCTTAGCCCGGCGGTTCAATATATTGGTGAACTCCAACCGAACAGCGTCTTCGGTTTCATTCGCCAAAGTATAATGGTTTTCCTTCACCATACTCTTGAAAATTTCCGTCAGTTCGTCCGCCGTATAGTCGTCAAAATGTATAACCTTGCCGAACCTTGAACGTAACCCGGGGTTGGAACTCAAAAACTTATCCATTAAATCCGGGTATCCGGCGGCTATCACCACGAAATCGTCGCGGCGGTCTTCCATCGCCTTTAAAATCGTATCGACCGCCTCTTGCCCAAAATCCCCCTGAGCCTGCCCAACCGTCAGGGAATAGGCTTCGTCGATGAAAAGCACCCCACCCGCCGCTTCCTTTATCTTATCGGAAGTTTTTATGGCTGTCTGCCCGATATACCCCGCTACAAGCTGTGAACGATCAACTTCAATCAGCTGCCCTTTTGACAAAATGCCGAGCGCCTTATATACTTCTGCGATTATCCTTGCGACCGTGGTTTTTCCCGTGCCGGGATTTCCTGAAAACACCAGATGATAAGAGGGTTTTACGACGTTTGCGCCCTTGCCTTTTCGAATTTTATTAAGTTTCGCCAAGTTTACAAGTGTCGCGACTTCTTCTTTTATGGCGGAAAGCCCTATCATATTGTTGAGCTTCTCAAGCCAGAAATTAACGTCGTCCTCGTCGTAGTCGGATTCCGCATCGTCTTCTGCCGGAAAGGCATATTCGCTGTTTAACTTTTTCAAGAGTTCCGCCGCATATTTATGCCCGTAATCGGCGGATTTTTCCAGCCAATGTTTGGCTTTGCCGAGATTTTTCTCCCCCGCCGTCCCGTCGTAATAAAACCTCCCTACCTTATATTGACTGAAAGCGTTCTTAAACTTAGCGGATTTCTTGTACCATTTAAAAGCTTCGGCGTAGTTTTTATCCACGCCTTCGCCCCGCTCGTATAAGAGCCCCAGCCAAGACTGCGCCAAGACGTCGTGTTCCTCCGCCGCCATTTTAAAACATTCGTACGCTATGCTGTAATCCTTATTCACGCCTCTTCCGAAATATGCGCAAATGCCAAGGTACGCCATAGCCTCGATGCTGCCCTTGTCAACCGCTTCTTTAAATATCTTCACCGCGAGATTATAGTTCTTGTTTTCGTACTCCTTGACGCCTTTTTCAAGCATCTTGTTTACGATGTTGTTTTCGTACAACCTCTTTAACTTCAATATACTCTTATCCGATAGCCCGCGATTTTTCAAGAGTTCATAAAGTCCTGCGGTATAACCGGAATTAACAAAATCAATCTGCCAACCGGAATCCCACACTATTTCAAAGGGCAGAAGCACGTTTTCCCAAGCAAAATCCTTCCCCGAAATATCGAGCATGAGCCTTGGGTCGTTATCCTGCAAAAAAATAATCTTGCACCGTTTTAAATTCTTAACGGCGCCCACATCGTCTATACTTATGCAAAACGAAAGTTTTTCTATTATTTCCGGCAATTCGGCAAGCATAATCGTAAAAGCCCTGTTTGAATTTTCCTCGTTATCGTCGGTCAAGAGCACATAATCAATATCAGGTAAATTTCCGTCGGCATCCAAAGCAAAACAAACGGGACGACAATTAAGATTTCCCTCCACCGCAAACATAACTTTAAACTTGCGATTTACATTTACATAATCAGACAAACTTTCCCGTTGTCCCTTTTGCATTAAGTCATCACCTTAGTTGAAAATTCCTTCTTTCTTTCTCTTTCTCTTTTTTGCAAAAAAGAGAAAGAGAAAGAAAGTAGCAAAGAAAGAGAAAGAGAAAAAAACTTAATAATGGGTTTGAAATTTACATATTTTGGGTTATCTTCTACATAATTGTTTGATTTTCCTGCATTGTATATTTTTGTGATTTAATCTTTGTAATCGTTAAACGTATGTATTTTGTTGTATATTTGAAACAATTCTTTCATTCTCTCAGAGCAAGCCGCGCAATTTGCCAATTTCAGCGATTTTATCAATAGGTAGGCTGGTAACGCGAGAAATAAAATCCATAGAAGCATTTTCTTTGAGCATGTTCGCAGTTAATTCTATGGTTTTTTTCTCCCCGGCCTCTTCATAAGCCTCTTCATAAGCCTCTTCATAAAGACCTTCACCCAAATTACACATGATGTTTACCTCCTTCAGCGCCTCATTATCCATCTCAATATCATAATCAGCCTTTAACCGCTTTTTCTTTTCCTCGGCGTTTAATTTCGCGCGAAATACCAAATGCAACAGTTTTAACAGTTTATCCTCGACGCATGACGGTTCTTTTCCGATATACACCATAACTATTTGCATTAAATCATATTCTTCTTTGTCCCGCTTAACGCTGTCAATCGTTGCTTTTTCATTAAAACTATACTCGGCAAAACCACTATCCGCGTTATTAGGCGAACCCACACATATCCATATACTTATAACTTTTTTAATATCGTCAAAATGAGGTTCTACGAACTCAACATTATATTCGGACGACATTAATCGACTGCCGTGAAAGATCGCCCGTTTTATAAGAGAATATCCGGGTTTTACTTTTTTCTGCGCTTCTATATTGATAATAAGTTTAATCGGTTCACCTGTCGTAGGCGCATAAGCCGTAAAACGAATATCAAAAGTGGTCTCGCCCTCTGTTACTGTCTTGTATTCAATATTGCCGCCTTCGATTTTCTTTACAGCGTTCGTTTTATCCGGCGCTATAGGAATTTTCCCTACTTCCACATCTTTAGAAATATATTTCTCTTCAATATCCACTAATGAGCAATTCGCAAATTCATGAACGCATCGTTTTAAAATTCTCGCCAAGAACACCTTTCGAGAAAGCAGACTCTTTGCCGCTGCGTCGTAAGCGGCGATATTGTCTTTTAAAAATGTGTCGTCTACAGTTTCGCTTTTAGACATAATGTCACCTCGCACTCGTTTCTCTATTGTAGCACAAATTTTAAGGTTTTAAAATAGTTTTGAAAACAAAAAAGGCAGTCGCTGTTACGATTGCCCTTTTAAACGTCAATATGGAATGTTTTGCATATATGAAACTTAAAATTGCGTAAAAACCCTTCTTCTTAGAAAAAGGACGGCCGGGAAACGTTCGCGCTCCCTAATTCTTTTTCAACAACTCATTTCTTGCCGCTATAGTATCGGGATGCAACAATCCGTTTTTTTCTATTACGAATATAATAGATTCGCTTAAAGCTTTCAGCATTATTTCGTCAAGAGTATGATTTTGGGCAAATTCTCTAAGTTCGTTTACGCCCGGGTATTCCCTGTTAGGCTCTATCATATCCGCAAAATATATTATCTTTTGGAGCTTGGTCATGTTTCGCCCCGCTACCGTATGAGTGGCGATGGCAAGAGATATTTCCTCGTCAATTACCCCGTAACGCTCTTTTACGAGTACTGCGCCGATTGGGGCGTGAAGCAATAAAGGCGTTGCTCTTTCCACTTCGTCAATCTCAATACTTCGCTTTTTCGCCTCAAAAATCAAGTCCTCGTTTTTAAATTCCCGAGCCGCATCGTGCAAGAGTCCCGCTATATACGCCTTTTTTTCGTCCGCCCCAAACTTTTTCGAGAGTTTAACGGCTGTGTCCGCGACTCCCAAGGAATGTATAAACCGGCTCTCTTTCAGCCGTTTTTGCAGTTCGTTCTTCATTTCTTCCGCCGTCATAAATAAAGCCCTTCTCTTTTAATATATTCCGCAACTTCTTTTGTAACCATGTAAGATATATTTTTACCTTCCCCGATTCGTCTGCGAATTTCTGTAGAAGAAATCTCAATCTGCGGAGTTTTTACTTCCATGATGTTTATATATGCAAGTTCGCCGAAATATTCCCTCAAATATTTCCTGTTAAGCGGCTCTCCCGCCCTCGTTACGGCGGCGAAATTGCAACTTGCAATCAACTTTTTCGCCTCATGCCAGGTGGCTATGTCGTTTATTGCGTCAGAGCCGATTATAAAGAAAAATTCCCCGTCCGGATACATATTTTTTAATTCGCTTACGGTGTCTACGCTGTACGACGGACCTTTGCGCTTTAACTCTATATCGGAAACCGCAAAATTTTCGTTATAAGCCGTTCCGAGCCGCGTCATATCCATACGCTTCTCGGGCGGCGTTACAAATCTATCCGTTTTATGCGGCGGTATGCTTGCCGGTATGAATATGACTTTATCCAAAAAAAGCCCTTCCAAAACAGCCTCCGCAGTCAAAAGATGCCCCAAATGTATTGGGTCAAACGTACCGCCGAAAATTCCAAGCCGCATCTTAAAACCTCTTTTAACGTATTTAAGATTAACTTCTACATTATTGCCTTATTTTCCTGCTTTATATGTTTTTGTGATTTGATCTTTGTAACTGTTAAAGGCTCTCTAAAAACTTTTTTGTGGTTGTCATGACGTAGGATAAGTTCAAGCATTCACAAGCCCCGCATACTTTTTCCTATCGTCACCATGAATCTGCAACACGTCCATGGCTCTTTCAACAGACCAATCCGTATTTTTGACAAGATTTTTAAGGCTGGTGAGCAACCCTTTTTCCATCCCTTTTTCCATCCCTTTTTCCTCGCCCTCTTCAAACCAAGCCATTTTCGCTTCGTCAAAATTCCATTCCATCCTTGCCATCGTAAATACCTCCTTGGCGTTTTCTTCCAAATATTCTTTCATAATATTATGTTCCGTGCAATACTTAACAGCTTCTTCTATAGCGTCATCCGTTGACAGGCCGTTCTTCTTACACTTTTTAACCCTGTCCACAAAAAAGCTGTAATCATGAAGATACTCACATTTTTCGATCAACGGTTGAGGCAGTCCGTAATTGATATTGTACGCTTTAACAATAAGTTCCAATGAATAAGCTTCGCCCCCGAAAGCATCCGAAAGTCGCATTATTCGTTTTATCGGTTCATCATCGTCTCCGTTATAAAGCACGACAAATTCCGGCGCCGGAAAAGTTATCAACTTATTTTTATAAAGCAGTCTTTTGTTTTCGATACGGTTGTTTAAAATTTCCGTAACGTAAGACAGACAACGAAACGGCATATTTTCGTTTACGGAGGTTTGATGTTCTGCAAGGATTAAAACTTTATCATCTATAGTACAGCTTATATCGTTTTTCTGCCCGTTGAAGAACTCGCCGGACAAAGTTGTTATTTCAAGAATTTCCGTATCGGTGTAATGTGTGTTTAAAATGGCGTTGCAAAGGGAAAGGAGTCTGATTTTGTCTTTAAAATAATGACGAAAAACAGTATCTCGATACTTAGCGTGACCTTTAGCCGCTGATATAGCTTGTTCCATGAAATCGCCCACATTTCTATCGAAAATTTTCCTTTTTAGCGCTATTATACGATAAACGCAAGTAAAAAACAAGCTTTAAGGACATACAGCGTTCGTGTAACAATGACTACCGAGCCGAAAAGTATCTTGAAAATCAATAAACATAATGATATATTAACAATACCATTCATAGCCGAAAGAGAGCGATAATATGCAAAAACTGCTTATAGCGGACGATAACGAAGACATTTTGGAGATTCTCACAACTTTCGCGATAGCCGAAGGTTACAATGTTGCGACGGCAAAAGACGGCGAAGAAGCTCTCGCAAAATTTTTTGCCGCAAATTTCGATATGGTGCTTTTAGACGTTATGATGCCAAAATCGGACGGTTTTGAGGTCTGCAAAAAAATCCGCGAAACTTCCAACATTCCCATAATTCTTATTACCGCCAAAGGCGACGATTATGACCGCATTATGGGGCTCGACACAGGGGCGGACGATTATGTGGTAAAACCCTTTTCTCCAAAAGAAGTGATGGCAAGGATTCGCGCCGTACTCAGGCGGCTTGACAGGGTGAAGGACGCTTCCGGCAACAAGATTTTCCGTTTTGACAATCTTACGATAGACACAACCGACGGCAAAGTTACCCTCGGGGGAGAAGATATCGCCTTAACCCGCAAGGAATTCGACTTATTGCTGCTGCTTACGGAAAACAAGGGACGCTCTTTTTCAAGGGAACATCTTTTGGAAAGTCTGTGGGGGCTTGAATACGAAGGCGAAACCCGCACGGTTGACACCCATATAAAAAGACTCAGGGCAAAACTTGACAAGGTTCCACATCCGAAGTGGAAGATAAAAACCGTGTGGGGCGTTGGCTATTCCTTTGAGGTTCTGCCATGAAAAAAAGTTTGACATTAAAACTGACCTTGTATTTTTTTATTGCTCTAACGGTCTTTATTTTACTGGTCGGCATTATGTTCGGACGACAGTTTCAGCAAAAGAGCGAAGCCCGTTATGTCGAGAGGCTCACTTCCCTCGCCGTTGCCTTAGCGGAAAACATCGGCGAATCGGGGGAATCCCAAATAATATTCGCCCCCGACGAGAAAATGAAAGGTATGGGGCCGCATCACGGCATGGGCATGGGCAAAATGAGAAACCCCGAAGCCATGACGCCGGACGAGAGAATAAAAAATAGGGAGAGTATGGCAAAAGAGCGCAAAAAAGCCGCCGCCAAAGAAAACATCATACGGCGGATCCGCGATTTAAACCGCATTTCTCAGGGCGAAATTCGAATAGTCGACGCCAACACCCGCACTTCGTATGTATACGGAAACGACTCTGTTCCAGATAAGCTGCCTGCCGAAACAAACGAACTTCTCGAAAAAGCGCTTGCGGGCGAAAAAGGCGTTATACGCAATTCTTCCTTTTTGCTCTCCGATTCCACCCTTACCGTAGGCGTCCCCATCATGGACAAAAACGGAGAGGTCATAGGCGCGCTGCTCCTTAGAAACGCCACAAACGAACTGGTTTCCATGCAAAAAGAAGCGTTCTCGCTCTTAGGCGCGGCGCTTCTCTTAGGGTTCGTCATAACCCTTGTACTGTCCGCCGTCTTGGCAAAATCCTTCGTTAAGCCCCTGAAACAAATGGAGGGTTTCGCCGTAGACCTTGCCAAGGAAAAATATTATCTGCGCTCAGACATAAAGAGGGAGGACGAAATCGGCTCCCTTGCCAAAAGCCTTGACTTACTGGCGGCAAGACTCGAAGAAATCGACAACGAAAAGAGTCGTCTTGATAAAATGCGAAAAGACTTTTTGGCGAGCGTATCGCACGAACTAAAAACTCCAATAACCGTTGTCAGAGGGCTTATTGAGATGATGACGGCGGGACTTGTCACAACTGAAGACAAACGGCAAAGCTGTCTTTCACAAATGCAGAAAAACATATTGGGACTTCAACGCCTTGTGCAAGACCTCTTTGAACTCTCCCGCCTGCAAAACGCCGATTTCACCTTTGAAACAGAGGAACTTAACCTTATTGACCCGTTAAACGACGCCGTACAAAGCGCAAAACAAATGGCAAAATCCAAAAGCGTCGCCGTTGAACTTATGGTCGAGCCTTCGCCCATAATTTTAAAAGGAGATTACGTACGACTGCGACAAATGTTCCTCACGGTTTTGGGCAATGCCGTTAAATTCTCCCCTGAGAGAGGTACCGTTAGAATAGGCGTCTCCCAATCCGAAAACTCATGGAGCATTTCGGTAACGGACGAAGGCGCAGGCATTTCGGAAGAAGAACTGCCGCATATCTTTGAAAAATTCCACCGTCAAACGGGCGAAAAAAATAACGACGGCACCGGCTTAGGTCTTGCCATAGCCAATGAAATAGCCCGTCGTCACGATATAAACATAGCTGCCGGAAACGTAAAGAATGGTGGAGCGGTATTTACTTTCAGTTCGTATTTGAGAGCGACTCCTTTTTAGAGCGGAACTTTCTCTAAAAGGAAGCGGGGACCAAAATTTCGTGATTTTCGCTTAGGTACAGTTCGCTGTCTGCTATCTGCTTTGCCAAATCCCTGTCGTGTGAAGAAAAAAGTATGGTCTTTCCCGCTTTTTTTAGGCCGAGCAAAAATTCCGACAGTCGGTCCTTAGATTTTAAATCCAGCGAATCCAGCGGTTCGTCCAGCGTCCACAATATCGGATTCATAACGAAAACGGCGGCTATTGCCGTCTTTTTCTTTTCTCCGCCGGATAGCGAGTAAGGCGCGCGGTGCCGCAGACGAGTCAGGTCAAAAATATTTAATGCGTCGTCCACTCTTTTTTTAATTTCGTCGTCATTAAGCCCCATTTGCCTAGGTCCAAAGGCGATTTCGTCCTCAACGCTGCCGCAGAAAAGTTGCGCGTCGGGGTTTTGCCATACATAACCGATCTTTTGGTGAAACCTCTTAGAGAATTTGTTATCCTTCATGCAATCTCTGTCAATTTTATTCCCTTGAAAAAAATATTGCCCAGTTGTCGGAAAACACAAAGCGTTGATAATTTTAAGCAAGGTGGATTTTCCGGCGCCGTTGGGACCTTGCAAAAACAAGCAAGTTCCCTCTTTCAAGCGGAAACTTACGTCTTTTAAAACAAGTTCCCCATCGTAAGCGTAACTCACATTTTGAAATTCGACCACGCCTTATCCCTCCAGCATAACAAACAACGCGATATATAAGACTGACAGGAAAAAGGGGACTATATCGCCTAAACGGAGTTCCCTTCGGGAAGTTTCGGGGTATTCTCCCGTAAAGCAACGACAGCGCATCGCTTGATACATTTCCTTCGACATCTCCCCGGAACGCAAAAAAGTCGCTCCCAAAACTCCCGCCATAGCTCTTCCCTTATTGGTATTTTTACCCACGGAACGAAGACGAAGAGCGTCTAAAAGTTGTCGAGCTTCCCGCCCTAAAAGGAATATATACCTTAGCGCGGTGTCTAAAATAAAGATGGCGATTGCGGGCGTTTTAAAGAAACTTAGCGCAGCGGTCAGTCGGTGCCATGGAAAAAACAAGGTCAAAAGGCTCATTGCCGTAATGCTTAAAAAAGTTTTGGCGGGAATCAAAAGAACCGTCGAGCCGCTGCCTGTTAAAAATGCGGGCAATATCAAGATAAAACTGAAACACACGGCCAAAAGTCCCCGACGAAGCAGGATAAGGATTGTCTTTCCATCTTGAAAACACATAACAACAAGTTCCAACGCCAGTACAGAAAGCAAAAAAGCGCCGCCGTGAGAAGCTGCGGTAAGGATTACGACTAAAAGCGACAGTCCCATCGAAAAAACCGCCGACACATATTGAGGAGGGTTCCTGACGCCTTGGGCATGAAGGGTTGACAATGCGCCCATAATACGCAAAAGCGACCGGGAAATAAAATCATCCCGGTCTTCTTTCGGTTCATAATTTTCATCCCGCAGGACCCAATCGGGCAAAATCATTTTATTCATGTTAGGCGTTTTGAGCGGTGTTCTTAGAGAGAATCGTCGCAAAGATCTTGAAGATTATCACCAACAGCGCAACGCCTATAACGGCTGACAAAACATAGCCAAAGATTTCCGGCGTTTCTCCTACCGTATAATCGGGGAAGAATGCGTCAAAAGAAAATCCGTTTTCCATGCCAAGAGGCGTATAGCCTAGAGCGCCGCCCAAAAAAGTTTGCTCTGCCAGTTCTTCCGGCGCCCATTCGCCCCAAGCCGTACCTTCCGCCAGAAGTCCCAACGGAGTCAAAACGATAAGCGCGGCAACCAAACCGTAGACAGCCTTAATGCCGTTCCCGTCGGCATTTCCTTCCCGAACTTGAATCATGGACGGCGCAGCATTACGAATAAATGACAGCACAAGTACCGTAAAAATTACTTCCGCAGCGCCGAAAATCGTTAGATGACCAAGCATCATGGCAGGAACGGATACGCTGAGAGGATACGGGCAATAAAGAGCGTGACCCATCGCATCCGTAAACAGCAAAGGTTGAATACCAAACTCAACGGCGGCCAAAAGCGCGGCCAAGTTTATGCCGACATAAGAGCCAAATCCTGCGGCAGCCGTTTCTCCGACTTTATCCTTTAAAAATTTATAGATAAAGTACCCGCCGAAGGGAAGCAAAAAAGCCATGTTGAAACAGTTCGCCCCAAAGGCCAAAATCCCGCCGTCGCCAAAGAAAAAAGCCTGTATAAAAAGGGCGACGCTTACGGCAAGACAAGCGGCGTAAGGCCCGAACAAAATCGCTATTAAAGTGCCGCCTACGGCGTGACCCGTAGTGCCGCCCGGCATTGGTATATTAAACATCATACCCAAAAAGGAAAAAGCGGCGGCAACGCCTATTAAAGATAACTTTTCGCGAGGAATTTCCTCTTTAACTTTTTTCGCAGCCATCCACCAAACCGGTGCCATCGCCATAGTCATAACGGCGCAGGTGGAGGGGCTCAGATAATTTTCCGGGATGTGCATAACATCACTCCTATTAAGTAAAATAATGTCTAAAACAATGTCTAGGTCACATTATAAAACTTTCGATAAATTATCGTAAGCCCCCCCCTAGGGGGGATGGTTAAAAGAAAAATCCCCCTCTTAGAGGGGGAACAGAGTGTAGACTTATTATTGTTACTTCCAATTTCAAGGGACACTCCCCCCTACCCCCCTCTAAGAGGGGGGCTTGGTTTGAGGAAATATTGAAATTTTTTGGCTCAAAAGTTGCAATCCGAGTGCCTCCCTCCTAGAGGG
>JAGBMX010000098.1 GCA_017634675.1 Selenomonadaceae bacterium
AAAAGAAAAGAAAGAAACTAACAACTATTTAAGAGGTAAGATATGAATAAAAAAACTATAAAAGATATAGACGTAAAAGGTAAGAAAGTGTTTGTGCGGGTTGACTACAATGTGCCTTTTGACGAAAACCGGAACATTACGAACGATACCCGTATGGTAAGGACATTGCCTACGATAAATTATTTGCTTGATAACGGCGCGGCGGTTATATTGGCTTGCCATATCGGGCGTCCGACGGAGGCTAAAGAGCCGGAATTTTCGACTAAATTATTGGTAAAACATTTGTCGGAACTTTTGAAAAAAGACGTAAAATGGGCTGACGACTGCGTAGGGGAATCTGCCGAGAAAGCGGCTAAGGACTTAAAGCCCGGCGAAGTGCTTTTGCTTGAGAATTTACGTTATCATAAGGCGGAAAAGAAGAACGATCCCGAATTTGCAAAACAGCTTGCGTCTTTGGCTGATGTCGCCGTGGACGACGCTTTCGGCGTGTCGCATAGAGGTCATGCGTCCAACTCCGGCATAGCCCAGTACGTTGAGGTTGTGGCGGGTTTCCTGATGGAGAAGGAAATCAACTATATCGGAAAGACTTTGGAAAACCCGCAGCATCCTTTCGTGGCGATAATCGGCGGCGCAAAGGTATCGGATAAGATTGGCGTTATCGAGAATTTGCTGAATAAGGTTGATACCATTATAATCGGCGGCGGCATGGCGCATACTTTTGATGCGGCTAAGGGTTATCCCGTGGGCAAATCCTTGGTTGAGCCGGATAAATACGATTACGCAAGGGAAGTTTTGAAAAAAGCCGAGGAAAAAGGCGTAAAAGTCGTGCTTCCCGTTGATTTAGTCATAGCGGATAAATTCGATAAGGACGCAAACTTTAAGACTGTTCCCGTTAATCAGGTTCCCGACGATTGGGAAGCGTTGGATTCCGGCGTTGAGACATCCAAAGAGTATGTAAAAGCGTTGGATGGCGCGAAAACCGTTATTTGGAACGGTCCTATGGGCGTGTTCGAGTTCGATAATTTCGCAAAAGGCACTTTGGCTGTGGCGAAGGCTGTGGCGAAAGCGACCGAAGAAGGCGCAATTTCCATCGTTGGCGGCGGCGACTCCGTGGCGGCGTTGAAAAAGACAGGCTTGACCGATAAGATTTCCCATGTGTCCACAGGCGGCGGCGCAACTCTTGAGTACCTCGAAGGTAAAGAAATGCCCGGTGTAAAAGCTATTGCGGATAAATAAAAAATAATTGCGGGTGCAGGGCTGCAAAGTCCTGCCGGGGTCAAGGGGCAGCGCCCCTTGTGGGGTTTGGGGCGAAGCCCCGACAAGAAGAAAGGTGATTGTATGGCAAGAAGACCTATAATAGCGGGAAACTGGAAGATGAACAATACCATAGCGGACGGAGTAAAGCTTGTTAAGGAGCTTGCGCCGCTTGTTAAGGATAATAAGACGGTTGACATTGTGGTGTGTCCTACGGCTACCGCGCTTGCGGGAGTCGGAGAAGCGATTAAGGGGACGAATATCGCTTTAGGCGCACAGAATGTGCATTGGGAAAAGAGCGGCGCATATACGGGGGAAATTTCTACCGATATGTTGAAAGAAGTCGGCGCGACTTACTGCGTGCTTGGGCATAGCGAACGCCGCGATTATTTCGGCGAAACGGACGAAGGCGTAAATAAAAGAGCGAGAGCGGCTTTTGCGGCGGGGATTACCCCGATTATCTGCTGCGGCGAGTCGCTTCAAATAAGAGAAGCGGGAAACTATATCAATCATGTGGTTTCTCAGGTTAATGCTGCGCTTGACGGATTTACTGCGGCTGAAGTTGCTAAACTTGTTATCGCTTACGAGCCTATTTGGGCAATCGGCACGGGTAAAACCGCTACTTTCGAGCAGGCGGAAGAAGTCTGCAAGGCTATTCGCGAGGCTGTTGAGAAGAAATTCGACAAAAACGCTGCGGAGGCAATCCGTATTCAGTACGGCGGCAGCGTAAAACCTGCGACTATCAAAGACTTGATGGCGCAGCCTAATGTTGACGGCGCATTAGTCGGCGGCGCGGCTTTGAATGCGAAGGATTTTTCCGAGATTGTGAATTTCTGAGGTTAGCAATATGGCAAAATTAAAGAACGCCCCCGTCGCCCTTATCATCATGGACGGCTGGGGTATCGGAAAGGACGACGACCCGAGCAACGCCATTAAGAAAGGTAACACTCCTTTTTTGGATAAACTGGCGGCGGATTTTCCCAAGGCGACTCTGCAAGCGTCCGGGATGTACGTCGGACTTCCCGACGGGCAGATGGGCAATTCCGAAGTAGGTCATACCAATATCGGCGCGGGACGCGTGGTTTATCAGGAACTTACCCGTATAACCAAGTCTATCGAGGACGGAGATTTCTTCGAGAATAAAGCGTTGTTAAAGGCTGTTCGGGACGCAAAAGCCGCAGGCGGAGCGTTGCACCTTATGGGACTTGTGTCCCCCGGCGGCGTGCATAGTCATACCAAGCATTTGTACGGCTTGTTGGAGCTTGCAAAGCGCGAGGGTTTGGATAAGGTTTATGTTCACGCCTTCTTAGACGGCAGGGACGTGCCCCCCGCAAGCGCTCACGAGTATTTGGCGGAACTTGAGGAAAAGATAAAAGAAATAGGCGTAGGAAAAATCGCCACGATTTCCGGCAGGTTTTACGCTATGGATAGGGATAAACGCTGGCAGAGGGTTGAAAAAGCATATAGGGCGATAGCTTTGGCAGATGCGCCTAAAATGCCCGGCTCCAAGGCGGCAATTGAGGCTTCTTATGCGGATAAGAGCGAAAAAACCGAAGGCGTGACGGACGAATTTGTAATTCCCGTTGTGATTGAAGGTTACGAAGGCATGCATAAGGGCGACGGGGTTATCTTCTTCAACTTCCGTCCCGATAGGGCGAGAGAACTTACCCACGCTTTCACCGACGATACCTTCGACGGATTTAAACGGGTTGAGGGATTGAACCTTTCGTATACCACTATGACGCAGTACGAAAAGGGAATGAACGTCAATATCGCATACCCGCCGCAGACGATTGAGAACACATTGGGCGAAACCATCGCAAAAGCGGGACTGAAACAACTTCGCATTGCGGAAACGGAAAAATACGCTCATGTCACTTTCTTCTTTAACGGCGGCGTTGAGAAGGAATACGACGGCGAAGAGAGAATTTTGGTGCCGTCGCCCAAGGTTGCGACTTACGACTTAAAACCGGAAATGAGCGCAGTTGAGGTTACGGATAAAGTGGTCGAAGCCATAAAATCCGATAAATTCGACTTTATAATCATGAACTACGCCAACGGCGATATGGTAGGTCATACAGGCGTGATGGATGCGGCGGTTAAAGCCGTGGAAACGGTTGACGCTTGCGTAAAGCGGACGGTGACGGCTATCAGGGAAATGGGCGGCGAAGTTATCATCATAGCCGACCACGGCAACGCCGATATGATGGTTGACCCCGATACGAAGGAGCCTTTCACGGCGCATACGACAAATCCCGTGCCGATTTACTGCGTAAGCGACAGAGTGGCGAAGGTAAAGGACGGCGCATTATGCGACGTATCGCCGACGCTTTTGACATTGGCAGGGCTTGAAATCCCGAAGGAAATGACGGGTAAAGTTTTGGTAGAGCTAAAATAAAAACGGTCAACCTCTCCACCGCTTCGCGGTCCCCCTCCCCTTTCAGGGGAGGCACAAAAGAGGAAATAATAGAGCCTCCCCTGAAAGGGGAGGTGCCCGAAAGGCGGAGGGGTTTAACCTTGTGTCATGAGAGCGTCTGCGGTTTTGCCACAACGCTTGAATAATTAAGTATGAAAGGGATGGATTGAATGATTGCTTATTCGAAGCAAGTAGAGGACATGGTCTGCGTGGCTAAGGAAGTGAACCACGGACCGGCGCCTATTCCGGAGGAAGGAAAATGGGTGCAGGCGAAGGAGATTAAGGACATCAGCGGTCTTACCCACGGTATCGGCTGGTGCGCGCCGCAACAGGGCGCTTGCAAGCTGACTCTCAACGTTAAGGACGGCATTATAGAGGAAGCCTTGGTTGAGACTATCGGCTGCTCGGGAATGACTCATTCGGCGGCTATGGCGGCGGAGATTTTGTCCGGCAAAACCATTTTGGAAGCGTTAAATACCGACCTTGTTTGCGACGCTATCAATACGGCGATGCGCGAACTCTTCCTTCAGATTGTATACGGCAGGAGCCAGACGGCGTTTTCCGACGACGGTCTTCCCGTCGGCGCAGGTCTTGACGACCTCGGTAAAGGTCTTAGGAGCCAGACGGGCACCACTTACAGCACAAAGAAGAAGGGTCCCCGCTATTTGGAACTTGCGGAAGGCTATGTAACAAGACTCGCTCTCGATAAAGAAGACAGAGTTATCGGTTATGAAGTTGTGCAGCTCGGCAAGATGATGGAAGCCATAAAGAACGGCAAATCCGCCGACGAGGCTTTGAAGGCTAACACCAGCACAAAGGGACGCTTTAGCGAAGGCGTAAAATTCATCGACCCAAGAAACGAATAAAACCCATTTAAACCACAAAACACGAAAATACAACAATCCCATAACCGGGAGTCCAGAGGGCGAACGCCCTTTGGCGGGTCAAGGGCAGCGCCCTTGCGGGTGCAGGGCAGAGCCCTGCCGGGGCTTGGGGCAGCGCCCCAACAAATAAAATAAGAAAGGAAGAGAGCGAATGTCGCTTTTTGAAGGATACGAGCGTAGAATAGACGCTATAAACGAAGTATGCAAGAAGTACGGTATCGGTAAGATAGAGGACGCAAAGAAGATTTGCGAAGAGAAGGGGATTGACCCTGCAAAGATTATAAAGGATTTGCAGCCGATTGCGTTTGAGAATGCGGCTTGGGCTTATACGCTTGGCGCGGCTATCGCCATAAAGAAGGGCGATAAGACTGCGGTGGACGCTGCAAAATCCATTGGCGAAGGCTTGCAGGCGTTCTGCGTGCCGGGGTCTGTCGCAGATCACAGAAAGGTCGGCTTGGGTCACGGCAATTTGGCGGCGATGTTGTTGTCTGAGGAAGCTGGTTGCTTTGCATTCTTGGCGGGGCATGAGTCCTTTGCGGCGGCTGAAGGCGCTATCGGTATTGCGCAGACTGCAAATAAGGTCAGAAAGAATCCTTTGAGAGTTATATTGAACGGACTCGGTAAAGACGCGGCGCAGATTATTTCCCGTATCAACGGTTTTACCTATGTGCAGACACAGTATGATTACAAGACAAATCAGGTGAATATCGTTAAAGAAATCGCCTATTCCGACGGCGTGCGCAAGAATGTACGCTGCTATGGAGCAGACAGCGTGCCGGAAGGCGTTGCGATTATGCACAAAGAGGACGTGGATATTTCCATAACGGGCAATTCCACGAACCCCACCCGTTTCCAGCATCCTGTGGCGGGTTGCTATAAGAAGGAGTGCATCGAAAAAGGCAAGAAGTATTTCTCGGTTGCTTCCGGCGGCGGCACGGGTCGCACGCTTCACCCGGACAACATGGCGGCGGGTCCCGCTTCTTACGGCATGACTGACACGATGGGTCGTATGCACAGCGACGCTCAGTTTGCGGGCAGTTCCTCGGTGCCGGCTCATGTTGACATGATGGGTTTAATCGGCGCGGGCAACAACCCCATGGTGGGCATGAGCGTTGCAGTCGCCGTTGCGGTGCAAGAGGCTATGAATTAAAAAGAAAAAAGGCTATCGCAAAGTTTTGCGGTAGCCTTTTTAATCCAAAGGAGGGGTAATTAATTTTAGTCGGCGTTTATTTTTTTTACGGAAAAAGTTTACTATTGCCAAATTCTGAAAAAAAGCTATAATGATAAATAAAGTGATATTTTTTAGAGGATTTTTTAAGTTCCGTGTCGAAGATATTTGCGCAGAGAATTTTTTGTTTTTGTTAGGGGAGATTTTTTATGGATAAGCTGACAGTGGATGCTATACGAGTACTTTCCGCCGATGCGATTGAAAAGGCAAAATCCGGGCATCCGGGTCTTCCCTTGGGAGCGGCGTCAATGGCGTTTGAATTGTTTGCCAGGCATTTAAACCATAGCGCCAAAGACGCGAATTGGAAAAATCGAGATCGTTTTATCCTTTCCGCAGGTCACGGCTCTATGTTGCTCTATTCTCTCCTGCATTTTTTCGGATACGGCGTTACCATTGATGACATAAAAAATTTCCGTCAGCTTGGCTCGATTACGCCGGGACATCCCGAATACGGCGTAACGAACGGCGTTGAAGCTACGACGGGACCTTTGGGCGCGGGGCTTGGTATGGCTGTGGGCATGGCTATGGCCGAGGCTCATCTCGCCGCGAAATTTAACGTTGAAGGTCTAAATATAGTCGATCATTATACTTACGCTCTTTGCGGCGACGGTTGCATGATGGAAGGAATTTCCTCCGAAGCCATGTCCCTTGCCGGTACTCTGGGGCTTTCAAAATTAATAATACTGTACGACAGCAATAGGATTTCCATAGAGGGAAGCACCGACCTTTCCTTTACGGAGGACGTGGCGGCGAGGGTTCGCGCCTTTGGATTCCAAACCATTGACGTTCCCGACGGCAACGACCTCAAAGCCATCGGGGAAGCCATAGAGGCCGCAAAGGCGGATAAGGAACATCCCTCGTTTATAACAGTTCATACCGAGATAGGTTACGGTTGCCCAAAAAAGCAAGGCAAAGCTTCCTCTCACGGAGAACCTTTAGGAGAGGGTAATGTACGAGAATTAAAGGAATTTTTGGGTTGGAACCCGGACGAGCATTTTGTTATTCCGCAAAAGGTTTATGATTATTGCGGGAAACTGGCTAAGCGAGGGGAAGATTTGCGTATCGCTTGGGAGAAAAAATTTGAGGAATACAGCGAAAAATTCCCGGAAAAACGAGCCCTTTGGGATAAGTACCATGGAGATATTGACGTCAAAGAAATTATAAACGATGCCGAGATATGGAAGCGTCGTGGAAAGCCGGTGGCAACCAGAAGCGTGTCCGGGGATATTCTGCAACGAATAAAGGATATAGTTCCCAATTTGATGGGAGGCAGCGCAGACTTAGGCCCTTCCAACAAAACCGTTATGAAGGATGCGGGGGATTTTTCGAAGACAAATTTTTTAGGCAGAAACATTCATTTCGGTGTTAGGGAAATGGCGATGGGAGCAGTCGCAAACGGTCTTATGCTTCATGGCGGAATAAGGAGTTACGCGGGCACCTTCTTTGTGTTCAGCGACTACTTAAAACCCATGGTGCGCCTTGCCGCCATCATGAAACTTCCCATAACGTACGTTTTCACCCATGACAGCATAGGAGTAGGAGAAGATGGGCCTACGCACGAGCCGATCGAACACCTTTCCATGTACCGCGCCATTCCCAACCTTGTGGTATTCCGTCCCGCAGAAGAAGTGGAGACGGCGGTCGGTTGGCAGCTCGCCATGGAAAGCAAGACAAAACCGACCGTTTTGGTGCTTACCCGTCAGAATACGCCGCAAATAGAGGGCGCAAGCCGTGAAGCGATAAACGGCGCGTACGTTATTTCTCCGGAAAAGGAAAAAATCGACGGTATACTTATTGCAAGCGGTTCCGAAGTGGCTCTTGCCATAGAATCTCAGAAACTTTTATGGGATAAGGGAGTAGACACGAGGGTTGTAAGCATGCCCTCCATGGAAATTTTCTTGGCGAAAGATAAGGCGTATCGTGAAAAAATACTTCCCAGCGAGATTATAACCCGTGTCGTAATTGAAGCCGGGGCGAATTTCGGGTGGGGATGTTTTTCCGGCATAGAAGGAGTAGTTATCGCCATGGAGAGTTTCGGCGCCTCGGCTCCTTCCGATATGCTGTTTAAACATTTCGGTTTTACCAAAGAACATATCGCAGAGGTTATGATAAATCTTATCGAGAGACTAAAGGCAACCTCTAAAAATTCAAATTTGATATAACAAGACTAGATGTCCCGTGCCTCTTAGGTGGGGGTCTATATCGGAAGAAAGGCGGGAGTTTAAATCTCCTGCCTCTCGGACGTCTTGTTGAAATGCTGACGTATGTAGTTTTTTCTTCTGGCGAAGAAAAAACTTGAATTAAGGCATTTTAAAATTATAATTTAAAAGCAAAATTTAAAAATTGGCTCAAGCCCAGTTATTAAAGTTCTTTTTTCTTCTTTTTGGTTCTTTTTCTTCTTTTTTCTTACAAGAAAAAAGAAGAAAAAGAACGGTTTTTAGAAATGCCCAAAAACAAATGAGGATATTGCAGTATGAAGAAAATTTTTAGTTTGTTTGCCGCCCTGTTGTTGACGGTTGCGGCTGTTTCCGTATCAAATGCGGCGCCTCGTCATTCCATCGATTTTTCCGGGAAAAAAATAATAAAAATAGCGGTTGTGCCCTATGTAAACACATCGGGAGAGACAGCTTCTTATGTGTTTGATTCGTTAAGGTCGGGTTATACGGATTATTATGCAAACGAAGGTTTTAGAGTAGTCCCGACCGAGGATATGGAAAAAGCCTTGGTGGAGATTGAATATAACGAATTTGACAATATGCTTGCCACCGAGAGCGTGTTGAAAAAAGCTGCGGAAAAGACGAAGGCCGACATAGTAATCGCAATGGAAATTGACGAAATCGACACTTTCAGGGAAGACGCTTTTCCTAAAACAAAGATAACGGCAAAAGTAAAATTGATTTACGAAATATATAAAAAATCCGATGACAAGTTCTATCAATTTAAGATAGCCACATCATACGACAACAAAGCGACCCTTGCGGAAGTCGGCCCCAAACACGCTGTAAAAACAGCCCTTGAAAAAGCCTTGGAGCGGGGCAATCATCGCGTCATTGAGATTATTAACAAGTAAACTTCCTTCGCCCTTCGGGCGCCTCCCTCTTAGCGGGGGTAGGGGGGAGTAATCAACTTTTACGAAAGGGGCTTTGTTATGTGCGGTATTGTTGGATACATCGGAGAAAAGCCGGCGTCGCCGTTTTTGATTGAAGGGTTGACAAAACTTGAGTATAGAGGATACGATTCGGCGGGTATTGCCGTTTACAACGATGGAAATATACGGATTGAAAAGAGTGTGGGACGGCTTTCGTCATTGGTTGAAAAGATAGACGGAGAGCCTCTGAAAGGCTGCCTTGGGATAGGTCACACCAGATGGGCGACTCACGGGCGCCCGAGCGACTTAAACGCCCATCCTCATACGGATTGCAGCGGTGATTTTGTGGTGGTGCATAACGGCATCATCGAAAATTATTTATCATTAAAGGAAGAATTAATCGAAAAGGGGCATCAGTTTCATTCGGAAACGGATACGGAGGTTGTCGCCCATCTTTTGGAAGATGTGTACGACGGAGATTTCGAAGAGGCGGTATATTCTGTTCTTTCTCGCATTGAAGGCTCTTACTCCCTTGTGTTTATGTCGAAAAAACACCCGGACGTTCTGATTTGCGCAAAGAAGGAAAATCCGTTGGTGGTGGGGCTTGGCGACGGGGAAAACTTTATCGCTTCCGATATACCCGCCATTATAAATAAAACCCGTCGTACGTTTATTTTGGGCGACGGGGAAATCGCCATCGTCAAAAGGGACAGCGTTGCCATTAAGAACAGACGGGGCGTGCCTATTGAAAAGAAGGTCTTTACGGTAAACTGGAATGCCGAAGCTGCGGAAAAAGGCGGCTACGAGCATTTTATGCTGAAGGAAATTCATGAGCAGCCAAAAGCCGTAAAGGATACGATGCGCGAGCGCATAAAAAAGGACGGCTCCGGCGTTCTGCTTGGGGAGCTTGGTTGGACGTCGAAATTCTTGGGATCTTTCAACAAGGTGTATATAGTAGCCTGCGGTACGGCTTATCATGCGGGGCTTGTGGGGAAATTCTACATAGAAAAACTTGCCAGAATCTTGGTTGAAGTGGACGTGGCGTCGGAATTTCGCTACAGAAACCCAATCGTTGATAAAAACACCCTTGTAATCGTGGTATCTCAATCAGGGGAAACAAGCGACACGTTGGCGGCTCTTAAGGAGTCCAAACGACTCGGCGCAAAAACCTTGGCGCTTACCAACGTTGTAGGCTCGTCAATCGCAAGGGAAGCGGATCAAGTGCTTTACACTTGGGCGGGACCCGAAATCGCCGTTGCCTCCACCAAGGCTTATACTACTCAGCTTATACTTTTCTTTATGCTCGCTCTTTACATGGCGGAGATAAAAAATACATTGCAGCCCGCCAGAGTTAAGGAACTTATTTCCCTGTTGAAAAAAGTCCCTGCGCAGATAAGCGAAACCCTTACGGATGTGGAGCCCATAAAGACTTTTGCCAAACGTTACGGTTTTAACGAAGATGTGTTTTATATCGGACGCTCCCTTGATTACGACGTGGCGCTCGAAGGCTCTCTTAAACTGAAGGAAGTTTCATACATCCATGCGGAGGCGTACGCTTCGGGAGAACTGAAACACGGCACTTTGGCTCTTATCGTCGAAGGAGTTCCGGTTATAGCCTTGGCGACTCAAAAGAGCGTATATGAAAAAACTCTTTCAAACATAAAGGAAGTAAAGGCTAGAGATGCAGTGGTAATCGGTATTGCGGCGGAAGGGGACGAGGAGCTTTCCAAATACGCCGATCACGTTATTCATGTTCCCGAAACGGACGAACTTTTAATTCCCCTTTTAACCGTGGTGCCGTTGCAGCTTTTGGCGTACTATGCGGCGATAACGAGAGGTTGCGACGTGGATAAACCCAGAAATTTGGCGAAATCGGTGACTGTCGAATAACAACAACATGCAACCTGTAAAAACCGTTCTTTTCTTTCTTTTTCTTCCGACGCAAAGCCCGTCCCTTTAGGGAAAAGAAAAAGAAAGAAAAGAACCGCAAGAAAGAAAACAGTTGATACCAAATAACAAATAAAGGAGAGCTTGCGTTGAAATTGTTATCTCGTCATCTGATGATTGATTTTTACCATTGCAAGGAAGAAAGCGTATCGGACGGCGCGGCGATTGAACGCCATCTTAGGGACACGCTTACGTCGCTTGGTTACGAGATTGAAGCAACCAGCGCAAGAGTTTTTGACGATCAATTCGCCGTAACCGTCATTTTCCCCGAAGGTCATCTCGCAATCCATGCGTATAGGGAGCTTCACTACGTCGCCCTTGACGTGTTCCTCTGCAAAGAGGATGCGGAACCTGAGAGCATATACCGTCCTTTAAAAAACTTCTTCGCCCCGGATAAGACTAAAACCACTTTGATAAAACGCGGCGATTTCACCAAGGAAATAAAACCAAAGACCAAAACTCGTTTTGCCCCTGTAAGAAAACTGAAAATTACCGGTGCAAACGTAATACGGATACTTTCCAATCAAAAATAAACGTCTCTTACCCTCCTCCCACAAGAGGAGGTTTTTTATTACTATTCACGGGTAGTAAAAAAAGAAAAATAGTGCTCTTCATGGTCAACCCCTTCGCCCTTCGGGCACCTCCCCTTTCAGGGGAGGCTCTCTGATTTCTCATTTTGTGGATATACAATAGAAAAGTCACCTTCACGTTGCCTCCCCTGAAAGGGGAGGGGGACTGCGAAGCGGTGGAGAGGTCGACCATGAACGGC
>JAGBMX010000099.1 GCA_017634675.1 Selenomonadaceae bacterium
ATTAAAGTTTTTTCTTTTTCTCTTTCTTAGTTTCTTTCTTTCTCTTTTACTTTTTTACAACAAAGAAAAAGAGAAAGAAAGAAAGAAACCGGAGGTATAGAGATGTACGAAGAAGAAGCGGCGAAGATTAGCAGGTTGGCGAAAGAAGTACGCTATGGTTATCGGGGCGGGCGAAGTTTAGGGGACGGAGTCAGTCCTATTTTTCGGCTGATGGACGGTATTATTGATTTTGGAATTTCTCTAAGGGCGAGCGATATACATATAATGCCGATGAAAAAAGAGGCGCGTCTTCGTTATCGAATTGACGGCGCTCTTTTTATGCCAAAAATTGAAATTCCGATTGAAATTTTGGAGCAGATGGTAGCCCGTATAAAAATCATGGCGCATATTAAGTCTGTCGCGGTTGGAACGGCGCTTGACGGGCATATCCCATATAAGAAGGGCGAAGATACGATTGATATTCGAGTCGCCATAGCGCCGGTAAAGTTTGGTGAAAGCGTCGTGCTCCGTATCATGAACGCCGAACATCAACTTAGAAAAATAAACGAGTTGGGCTTATCCAAGGATTTGGAAGATATGGTGAGAGGCGTTATCGATCGTTCATCGGGAATGTTCATCGTTTGCGGTCCGATGAATTCGGGGAAAACCACGTCGTTGTATGCGATTTTACAGGAGATAAATTCGCCTACAAGAAATATAATGACTGTAGAGGATCCTGTTGAGGGCGTAATTGAGGGGATTAACCAGATAGCGGTCAACGAAGAGACAAATTTGAATTTTGCGGGCGGTTTAAAGGCGATTTTAAGAATGGATGCAAACGTTATAATGGTCGGAGAGATAAGGGACGAAGAAACGGCCAAGATAGCTGTTCGCGCCGCCCTTACGGGTCATTTGCTCCTTACAACGCTTCATGCGGAAAACAGCGTAAGCGCCCTGTTTCGACTTAGAGAAATGGGGGTGCCTGCGTATCTCATATCCGCTACGCTATCGGGGATATTGGCGAGTCGCTTGGTCAGAAAAATTTGCCCTCATTGTAAGGAAGAGTATAGAATTGAATCTGCGGGACCCGAAATTTTTCTTAATCGAGAAGAAATATCTCCGGGGGATGTGTTTTATCGCGGCAGGGGATGCGAAAAATGTCACGGTACCGGATATTTGGGCAGAACTCCTATTAATGAGTTTTTACGATTGAATAGGGATATACGGGAAGAAATTTTAAATTTGGCAAGAATAGACGAAGTAAAGAAAATAGCGAAAAAATCAGGTTTTAAGGATATACGGGAAGACGCAGTTAAAAAGGCGAGAATGGGAATTACGACACTTGAGGAAATCGGGAGGGCGCTTTATGTTGAGTAAGCTGCGGGATATTCTTGCTCTTGCCGTTGAAAAAAACGTTTCAGATATCTATATGACAAGCAACCAACGGATTTTTTTCAGAGTTGACGGAGAAATGTTTCCAGTAAGCGATAATAAACCGAGCGAAACCGAGGTTCGTGAATTTTTGAAGTTGATTATAGAGGACAAGCAGAGAACGATTTTAGAAACAGAAAGAGCGGTGGATTTTTCATATACATTTAACGGGCGCCGCTTTCGCGGCAACGCCTACTTTCAAAGGCGAAGATTAGCGATGGTTTTAAGGCTTTTGTCGGACAAATTGTTCACCGTTGAGGAAATAGGACTCGGCCGCGCATTTGACGAACTTCTGAAATTGCGCCACGGGTTGATTCTCGTGACAGGCAAGGTAGGCTCTGGAAAAACAACGTCAATAGCCACATTTTTAGAAACAATAAATAAAGAGCGCGGAGCGCACATAATAACTTTGGAGGATCCCATAGAATATATCTACGAGCCGAATAAATGCTTTATAAGTCAAAGAGAATACGGTGCAGACTTTTTCGATTTTGCCGAAGGTTTGAGAAACGCATTGAGAGAGATGCCCGACGTTATTTTGGTGGGTGAAATTCGCGACAGAAAAACGCTAAGAACCGCCATAGCCGCAGCGGAGACCGGCATATTGGTACTTGGTACCCTTCACACCAAAAATGTCAAAGAGACAGCTCTTCGCATTGAGGGGATGTTTGACGAAAGCGAACGCGAATCTATTCGAAGCGAATTTGCCGAGGTATTCGCTGCCATTATCTCTCAAGAATTGCTCCCCAAAGAAGGAGGCGGACGTATACCTTTGGTCGAAGTGATGTTTGAAACGCCCGCGGCAAAAAATCTTATCAAGCAGGGAAAGTACGCTCAGTTGGAATCAGTTGTTTTAAGCGGTGGAGCTAAAGGAATGGAAACAAAAGCCGGGGCGCTTAATAGGCTTTTTCAGGAGGGAAAAATTTCCCGCAAAACTTTTTTATCGGTAAAAGAAGGTCTGTAAATGCCGCTTTTTTCGTATAGAGTCATAAACATAGATAAAGAAATTGAAGACGGCGAACTCGAGGCGAAAACTATAGAAGACGTCGAAAAAAATTTGAGAATGCGAGGGGTCCGCATTCTAAATATCAAAGAAAAACCTAAGAGCAATCTTCAATTTTTGTCAGATAAATTCTCTGAATTATCAAAAAGACCTTTGGATGATAAGAAAGTTTCGATATTTTGCCGTCAAATCGCCATATTGATAGAAACCGAACCTCTCAATAACATACTTAAAATCATGGAGGAGGAAAACAACGACCCAAAATACACGGAGATTATAGGCGACATAAGACGAGAAGTAGAAGAAGGGCAACCTCTTTACAAGGCGCTTTTAACCCATGAAAGAAGTTTTTCGAAAAGCGTAATAAGTTTAGTGCAAGCCGGAGAAAAGAGCGGCGAATTGAAAGAAATATTGGAAAGAATCGCAGATTACCAAGAAAAAATGGCCGACGCAAAAGATAAAATGCAATCCGCCATGATTTATCCGGCATTTTTATCCATAGCCGCCTGCGGACTTCTCTTTTTAATGTTTTTCTTTATAATTCCCTCCTTTCAATCACTTTTTGAAAATTTACAGGTTGATTTGCCGTTAATCACCAAAATTTTGATTTTTACGGGAGACTTTATCTCTCGCAACATATTTGTTCTTGCGTTTTTATCAATTACGGCGGTGGGAGCTTTTATATACATGTCGCAAAACGCCGAATTTAAGGAAAAATTTGACAAAATCTCGCTAAAAATTCCAATTTTCGGCGAACTTTTGCGCCACACTATATGGTACAAAGTTTTAGTGACCCTATCGCTTCTTATTCGCGGCGGTTTTCGCGTAGACGAAGGATTAAACATGGCAAAAGACGTAACGAATAACGTTATATACAAACGCTTCTTGCAACAAGCGACGATGAACTTTGAAGCGGGACATTCTCTGTCATATTCTATCAAGAACTTTTCAGAACTTCCGAACACGCATTACCAACTGATAAGCGCCGGCGAAAAATCCGGCCATTTGGAAGAAATGTTGCTAAAAAGCGCCGATATTTCTCGCAAAAAAATAGATTTCACCCTAAAACGTATCGAAGACTTGGCAACTCCTGTCATTACTCTTTTTATCGGCGCCGTAGTCTTCTTTTTCGTACTAGCCGTAGTGCTTCCTATCTTTGAACTGACATCGGCGTTTTAGCGTTAAAATTCCCTAATTCAAGTTTTTCTTCGCCAGAAAAAACTTCATACGTTCAGCATTATAGCAAGACGTGAGAAAGGCGGAAGATTTCAACTCCCGCCTTTCTCACGTTTAGACCTCACCAAAGAGGGCATCTTTTCTCTGTCAACATTCATACTTTCGCAGAAATAGCGCACTTCTTGCCGCAAAAACTTACGCCATACTTCCATACTTTAGATATGCCTTCATTCTTAAACTCCGCCATATACTCCATATCGTCGATTTGGCTAAGCGCAACTTCGGCTGTCTGATGAAGTTCAGATTCTTTTTCGGCCACCTTAAATTCCATGATAACGCCGTTCTTGCTTTTGTCCTCGGGAAATATCGCTATGTCAAACCTGCCGTAGCCGCTTTCTCTGTTGGAGCGGACTTTGTATTTTTTAGACAATAGAGCCATCAACCCCAACGCAAAGCCGTGATAGAAACTTTCACGGTTGGCTGTGTCGTAGTAGCTTACCAATGTCAAAAGATAATCGTTAAGTTCTTCGGCGAAAGATTCGGCATCGCCGGATAATAGAGCCTTCAACAAATACAAAAGTTTAGGGTTGCCGTCCATTTCTTCTATGCGGTTTATTATCTCCTTTTCATAAACGGTACGTATTTCCCTGTTCGGTATGCGAAGTTCAAGCGTATCGTCGTAATCTTCCGTATTGATTTTTGAAGCCTGCGTCAAATAACCCGTAGTAAGAAGCATGGTGTAGAGCGCGTTGCGGTTTTTGTAAATGTCTGAATAAATAACCCCTTCGTCTATTGTTACGCTGACAGAACCGCCTTGCAAGAGAGAATGAAGTTCTTGCGACTGCTTTTTATCCGTTCTTTTTAAGAGTTCCTTCAAGATAAAGTTTCCGGAGGTGTTCAGCCAATAAATTGAAGGTCTGCAATCGTGCAAAACATAGTTTATCACCGACCAAGGGTTGTAGATATTAGTTCCTGAAAAATTATAACCGTCGTACCATTTTTTTATCTCGGCAAGTTTATCCGGACAGTGAAAATCAACGGTAATTTGCTTGATTTCGTCATCGTCGAAGCCCATAACGCTTTGGTACCTGCCGGAAGCGACGCTCGCCACTTCCAAGTTGTTAAGAGAGCTGAAAATGCTCTCTTTTGCGATTCTAAGCACACCTGTCAGAATTGCAAAATCCAAATCGGGATTGGATTTTAATACGGCGCTTAGGTAATTGCGCATAAAGGTTATGGCTTCGTCGTAATAGCCGTAATCGAATGCGTACTGTATGGGCGCGTCGTATTCGTCGATAAGGACGAGCGCGGGCTTTTTGTGGTAACGATTCAGCCATGTCGTTAGGTTTTTAAGTGATTTTTGCAAATCGACACTATCTGACTTGCGATTTATGATTGAATTAAAGTATTCTTTTTCAGTGGCATTAAGGCAGTCACCTTCAAGTAAATAATCGTATAAATAATATGTTTCTTGCATAAGAGAACTAAAGTTTCTCATCATATTTTCAAAATTCGCTTGCTTAATATCCTTCAAGCTGACAAAAATGGTAGGTTGGCTCCCCTGAAACGCCATATACTTTTTGCCGGCTTTTTCGATGGCCGTGCCTTCGAAAAGAGCGCGGTTTGCCTCTTTGTTTTCCATCGTGAAAAAGTAATACAGCATACTAAGGGCGAGGGTTTTTCCGAATCGCCTCGGTCTTGTGATAAGAGTAGCTTTACTATGACCGTCTATAAGGGATTTTATAAAATCAGTTTTATCCACGTAATAATATTCTTGTCGAACCTGACGGAAATCGTCTACGCCAACGGGCATTATGTAATGTTGTTTCATGTTGCTTGCCTCCTTAAGAGCGTTTTTTGTTCTGTGTTTATTTTACCACACGAACTAAGTCGAATCAATCGTTCCTAAACAGCTTTTAAAAAATTAGGACTTGACAAAGGTCACTACATAAAAGTTTTTTTGGCATTTTCGATTTTAAGCACCGATGTATATCTTGTAAATAATATTTTCGATTTAAAAGCAGACAGATTACATTCAAAAAATAAAAATCGACCAATAGCGTAGGGAATAATTTCAATTCTTGCAGCATATTTTTTGTCATGGTATTTTTACTGTGTCCATGATTATTGCTATTTTTGTGTTTAGAGAGGTATTTTCATAAAAAAACAATCCCAGAAATCAATTCCTGAGATTGTCCAGACTGTAGACCTTAGTGTAAAATATTTCTCGGTAAAAGGTTGCAAAAAACAAAAGAGACCTATATCCTATAATGTACGCTTACCACGGCGAGTACAAAAAGGAAGGTCTCTTATGAACGCTATTATAACAGAACTTATAAAAATAATAAAG
>JAGBMX010000100.1 GCA_017634675.1 Selenomonadaceae bacterium
CCCTCTAGGAGGGAGGCACTCGGATTGCAACTTTTGAGCCAAAAAATTTCAATATTTCCTCAAACCAAGCCCCCCTCTTAGAGGGGGGTAGGGGGGAGTGTCCCTTGAAATTGGAAGTAACAATAATAAGTCTACACTCTGAACTTTTTAAAAAGGTTTCATTTTCGTGTGGTAAATTAGAATTCGATAATATAACAAAGGAGATCTTATGAAAAAAGAAAGATTTATGGAAATGGTAAGGTTTGCGCTGGTGGGGGGCGCGTCTTTCCTTCTGGATTACGGTCTGTTATACGCTTTTGTGGAGTTTTGCGGGATTCATTATTTGGTTGCGTCCGGGTTATCGTTTACCATATCGGTTATATTTAACTATTTTCTATGCGCCACTTTTGTGTTTCACGCAAGCGGCAGGACGAAGGCGCAAAAGCTCTTGTTTTTCGGTTCCAGCATCGCGGGATTATTCTTAAACCAGCTATGTATGTGGTTGTTTGTGGATATTATGGGGATATATTATATGCTCTCCAAAATTTTTGCGACGGCTATAGTCACGCTTTGGAATTATGTGATGAAGCGAAAGGCGCTAAAGGGATAAAATTGCCTATTGACAAAGGTGAAACTTCGTTGTAAAATGTTAATCGTTTCAGGGGTATCGCCAAGTTGGTAAGGCATCAGATTCTGAATCTGACATGCGTTGGTTCGAGTCCAGCTACCCCTGCCATAAGAATTTTCAGCCGCAAGCTTATCTTGCGGTTTTTTTTGTTGGGGTGATTGTATGGATTGGAAAGAAGTAACGCTTAAAGGCGCAAGGGAGGCTTCGGAGGCCATGTGCGCTTTGATGTACGAAGCGGGAGCCTCCGGGGTTGTGGTGGACGATCCCTTGGATGTGAACAGGTATATAGATTCCGGAGCTTGGGATTATACTGATTTAAAAAAGTCCGAAGACGTTTCCACGGTTAAGATTACCGCGTATTTTTCGGATGACGATGATTTTGACGGAAAGTTTGAGATGATTTCGAAGGGATTTTTGGGGATTCAAAAGGAATTTTCGGGGAAATATTTTGAACCCGTTTGCCGTAAAGTCGCCGACGAGGATTGGGAAAACAGCTGGAAGGATTATTTTCACACGGAAAAAATCGGGGAAAAGGTTGTCATTCGACCGCCTTGGGAGGAATATATCGGAAAAGAGGGAGAAGTTGTCGTCGCCATAGATCCCGGGGCGGCGTTCGGCACCGGGCAACATCCCACTACTGCGCTTGCCATTCGCGCTCTTGAAAAAGAGGTGCGGGAAGGTATGCGCGTTTTCGACGTGGGAACGGGTTCCGGAGTGCTTGCCATAGCCGCCGCAAAACTTGGGGCGCAAAAAGTCATCGCTATGGATTACGACAACGTCGCCGTTCGCATCGCCGGCGAAAACGTGGCTTTAAACGATGTGGGAGACAGAGTTGAACTTGGGGTCAGCGATTGTTTCCAAAATTTTGCTGGCAGCGCGGATATAATCGTTGCCAATATTATAGCGGATATTGTGTTGAAACTTTTGCCGGAGGTGCCTTCAAGATTAAACGAAAAGGGCAAATTTATCGCCGGCGGCATTATCGACGAGAGATTGGACGATGTTTTGGAAGGCGTTAGAGCCGCAGGGCTTAAGATTGTGGAAGAACGTCACGAAAAAGGCTGGGCTATCCTTGTTATGGAGAAGTGTTTATGAGAAGGCTTTTTTATAAGGGGAGACTTAAGGATAAATTGGAGATTACGGGCGACGACGCCCATCATTTGAAAAATGTGTATCGGGCAAAACTTTTTGACGAAATAACGGTAGCGGACGATTTTAACAGCGCCGCCCGCATGAGAATAACGGAATTTACCGATAATAGCGTCATATTGGAGTCAGTGGAAGAAATAGAGTTGACCGGAGTCCCAAAAGTTAGGTTGACATTGGCTTTTTGTCTGCTGAAAGGCGAAAAAACGGATCTGGTACTGCAAAAAGCCACGGAGCTTGGCGTATCTAAGATAATTCCCATTATAAGCGATAGGGTTGTCGTAAAATTGGACGAAAAAAGAGCCGCCGAAAAACACAAGCGATGGGGAAAAATAGTCATGGAAGCCGCAAAACAATCCGGAGGGCTGCCGCCTGAAGTTACGCCTCTTATGCGGCTTAATGAATTCTTGCAAAAAAATCCCACAAATTTGATATTTTTCTACGAAAATGAGGAAGAAGCGACGTTAAAACAATCCCTTAGCGGAATAAAGGGGGACGATATAACGTTGCTGATAGGTCCCGAAGGGGGATTTTCCATTGACGAGGGCGAGAGGATAATAGCGGCGGGAGGCGCGCCGACCACTTTGGGAAAGCGGATATTAAGGGCTGAAACGGCTTCGATTACATCTATCGCTTTAGTTATGCACGAAATGGGGGAATTTTAGTGAAGGCGGCTTTTATGACATTAGGCTGCAAGGTTAATCAGGTGGAAACCGAGATGATGATCTCTTTATTTCTGGAAAAAGGCTATGAAATTGTGGATTTTACGGAAATAGCCGACGTTTACGTCATAAACACCTGTTCCGTCACGTCCGTCAGCGAGCAGAAATCCCGCAAGATAATCCGTCGGGCGAAGAAAACGAACGAAAAGGCCGCGGTTATCGTCGTCGGATGTTACGCCCAAGTTGCGCCTGACGAGATTGCCGAAATTCCCGACGTATCCGTGATAATCGGTTCGAAGGATAAATCTAGGATTGTGGAGTTAGCCGAAGCGGCTCTTAACGGAGAAAAAATCAATGCGGTGCAAGGGCAAATCCCCCGTGAATTTGAAGATATGTCCCTTATATACCCGCCAAAGCGCACAAGGGCGTTTTTAAAGATAGAAGACGGTTGCGAAAATTTCTGCTCCTATTGCATAATTCCATACGCCAGGGGGCCCGTGCGCTCCCGCAGCCTTGAATCGGTTAAAAGGGAGGCCGTCAATCTTTCCGAAAAGGGATTTTTGGAGATAGTTTTAACCGGCACTCATATCGGTATGTACGGCAAAGATTTGGGCGGCGTTACACTTTTCGATGCGGCAAAAACAGTCTTGGAAAATACGAACATAGAGCGTTTAAGGTTGAGTTCCCTTGAGTCCGTGGAGCTTAGCGAGGATTTAATAAACTTTGCAAAAGATAATTCACGATTTGCGAAACACTTTCATCTTCCGCTGCAATCGGGGTCAAACAGCATATTAAAGGCGATGAACCGCCATTATAAAGCGGAGGATTTCGAAAAACTGACGACAAAAATCATTGAAAATATCCCGGAAGCTTCCATTTCAACGGATATAATCGTAGGTTTCCCCGGGGAAACGGATGAGCTTTTCGAAGAAACGGCGACTTTCATAAAAAAACTTCCCCTGTCAAGAATTCATGTGTTCCCCTATTCAAAACGCCCCGGCACGGTTGCGGCAAGTATGGACAATCAGGTGTCCGAAACGGAGAAGAAGCGGCGGGTGGGCGTTATGCAAGATATAGGAAAAATTAAATCCCGGGAGTTCATGGGAAAATTTATGGGAAAATCCGCAGCCGTACTGTTTGAAACCGAAACAAACGGCGTAACCGACGGACTCACGAGCAACTATATAAGGGTATATACAAAGGACAAGGTTGAAACGGGCAAGATTTACGACTGTATTATAGAAGATTTTTATAGGGATGGAGTAATGGGAAGAGTTGCCAAAAAGATTGTTTATAAAAATGATTTATGATACAATCAAAAAGTACCAACAGAAAGAAAAAGAACTTTAAATAAAAACTTGTTAAAGTTTTCAGAGTGTCGACAAATCATTAAATTTACAATAAAAATTGTGCTCTTAACGGCTCTCCCTCCGCCCTTCGGGCACCTCCCTCTAGGAGGGAGGCACTCGGATTGCGACTTTTGAGCCAAAAAATTTCAATATTTCCTCAAACCAAGCCCCCCTCTTAGAGGGGGGTAGGGGGGAGTTCCCCCTGACGATA